>QKCF01000331.1 GCA_003246935.1 Sunxiuqinia sp.
GCCTTTGTTTTAGGAGGATGGAATCCTGTTGCGATGCAACCGTAAAGCTTGGATTAGTTGTTTTTGATGTAGTCTGAAGGGCGTAAGCCGGTGTATCGCATAAAAACATTGCTAAATGAGGAAGGGCTCTCGTAGCCGACCAATAGTGAAACGGTGTCGATGCTGAGATTTTTTTCAGCTAGGAGTTCCATTGCTTTTACGATACGGATTGACTGGAGGTATTCAGTGAAGTTGACACCTTCTTTCTGAAACAAACGGCTGAGCGAACGAGAGCTGAATCCAAATTTGTCGGCAATGTCATTAATGGACAATTTTTCCTCCAGATGGTCCCGCATGTAATCCATGACGGCCGACAGGCGTTTGTTGCTGGCATGTACAAAACCCAGCATGGGTGGTTTGTTGGCAGAACTTAAGTTGGGCAGGATTGCCTTGAAAGCTTGTAAGAATTGGAAAGGTCCATATTGGTTAATATCGATGTGTCCATTCCACTGGCGGGCGTAGTAGATCATGCAGCATTTTATTGACGGCATGAACGCCCGTATTGTCATAGAAAGACTCGGATGGTTGGTCACGGTCGAAGTAGATGGTAAACATGACGATTTTCGTGTTGTTCGTCCAGACCCGATGCTCTGTGTGGCGGGGTATCCAGATGAAATGCTCGACCGGAAGGAAAAGCCGGTTTGTTCGTGTTTCAACATGGAGCGTACCTTTTTGGGCATACACAAACTGGCGTGTCAATCTCAGCCTGCTCGGAGGTCGAGCAGTAAGCGCCTGTTTGAAAATCTTCGACGGCGGGTAGCACATCTTCATAAAACGAATGCATAGCAGCTTGGTTTGAAACGGGTTGAAGACAAAGATAATGGATTTGGCGTAATCGAACAGATAGTTGACTGATTTAGTTAAAAGGGTAATGCTTAGAGTCAGTAACTTTGTCGTATCAATTTTAAGAAAGTCTTTAATATGGAGCAATTTATAGGATCCCACTTTATTTACACTTACGAGAATGGTTGGGAGTATGAGTTTTATATCAAAAATGAGAATACTGTCGATTATCGCATTCATAGCGGTATGGTTGGTGGGCGCTGGGTTCGCGATCAACATGCCAATATTGTGAAATTGGTTGAAGGAGTGTATAAAGTTACCTGGACAGAACCGACAGGAACGGACGTTGCGCTGGATTTTATGCCGGAACAAAAGCGCATACACGGTGTGATTTTCTTTCCAAAATGGGTTCACGAACATCCTGAAATTACAGTGTGCTTCCAAAACGATCATATCGCGTTGATGGAGGAAAGCCGTTTGAAATACGAAACCTATCCGAAGTATGTGGTTCCTGAATTTGCAGATATCACGTTTGCTAAGAATGAGGGAGCAAATAACGAGAAGGTGATCTCACAAGCGCCTTACGAAGGAATGACAGAAGATATTCGCTCAGGTAAATTGTCTTATAGTTAATTGCGGTAAGCCAACTAAATATATTAGATGATTGCGGTTATTGTTGGAGCACAGTAGCCCTTGTTGCTCATTAAGTTGCAGTCTTAGGTTTTGCTTAAGGCCAACTTGGCGAGTTTTTATGTTTGTATAGAAATAAACCAATCTATGAAAAAGAATAATCTGATTTTGAGAGTGCTAACCTTCGTGGTTGGACTCTTCATAATGGCCTTCGGTGTTGCTTTGTCGGTTAAAGCCAACTTGGGCGTTTCTCCGATTTCCTGTATTCCTTATATCTACAGTTTGCAGTTTCCCCTCACTATGGGGACGACCACTATCATCTTTAATGTTTTACTCATTTTATTACAGATAGCTGTTCTTCGGAAGAACTATAAACCGATTCAGTTAATCCAGTTTCCGGTAGTATTTGTATTTGGCTTTTTCATCGACTTAACGCTTTATCTCACTTCTGGTCTTCAAGCGACCAATTACCTGTCTCAGGCTGTTTGGTGTCTGGCGAGTTGTGTTGTTATGGGTTTCGGCGTTCTTCTGGAGGTGAAAGCTGGGATTACTTATTTACCAGGCGAAGGGCTTGCTTTGGCGATTGCCGAAACCATTAAAAAAGAGTTTGGTAGATGTAAAATAGGAGTGGATAGCGGGATGGTGATTATGGGTGTATTAAGCTCATTTGCTTTATTGCATAGCTTGCAAGGGGTGCGCGAAGGAACTATTTTAGCTGCGCTTGGTGTTGGTTTTCTGGCTCGTTTGTTTGGCCGCTGGTTTCCCGTTGTCGATGTATGGTTGGGCAATACCGAGATTGCTGTAGAAGCAGAACAGGACGAAACGATGGTCGTTCATGCGCAGCGGTTAGTCATTACTATTTCGCGCGAGTTTGGTAGTGGCGGTCATGAAATTGGTCAGTTGCTTGCCCGGAAATTGGGAATTGCCTTTTACGATAAAAAGTTGATCGAAATGACTGCTCGTCATAGTGGGTTTACACCAGAATATATTGAGAGTCACGAGCAAAAGCTGGCCAGCAACTTACTTTATGATTTGTATGAACAGGAATATGCTTATGTGAATGAAAAGAAGCCTCCTTTGGATGCTTTGTTTTTGGTGCAGACTAAGATTATTCGCGAGCTCAGCCAGAAAGAATCCTGTGTGATTGTAGGCCGTTGTGCTAATTTTATCTTGAAAGATCAGCCTGGACTGTTTAATGTATTTATTCACGCCGGCAGTGCATTTCGTGAAAAGCGGGCTGCAGAAGAGTATGGTATTGACACATCTCAAGCAGGTAAGGCATTAGAACGCTTTGATCGCGAACGCTCGAACTACAGCTGGCATTATACCAATAAAGTTTGGAACGATGCCACCAACTACCATTTGACTATCGATAGTTCGCTGCTGGGTATCGAAAAAACAGTAGAGGTGATTGCTGACGCTTTGCCTTCGTTTATCGCCAAGAAAGCGAGGGCTTAATTGGTCCTCGTCTAATGGGCCGGGATATTCCCCGCTTTGCTGGTGTTTTTAACAAGGTTGGCATCTGTTGTTTCCATCGGCAGGAGCGCTGATGGATTTCGCCAGTGTGAAAAGTCGACTTAAATTATAGTTCGAGTTTTTGAATTGTGTGGTTTCCCCATTCCGTGAAAAACAGCTTATTGCCGTAAAGGCAAATTCCCCGCGGACTACTTAGCAGTGAATTTAATGGTTCGACTTCGGTGAAGCCTTTTTCGCCAGTACCCACAAGCGTAGTAACAACTCCGTTTTTATCAATTTTCCGCACACAATGGTTGTAAGTATCCGAGAAGAAAACTTCAAACTGATCATTTACAAAAAGCTCTGTTGGAACATTTAGTAGTGAAGAGCCATAGGGGCCGTCTTTCAGCCCTTTTTGTTTTCCGATACCCGCAACAGTGGTAACGTAGCCCTCAGGAGTGATCTTCCGGATGCAATTGTTATTGGCGTCGGCGACATAAAGGTTGTCGTTTTTGTCGATCGACATACCGCAGGGAGCGTCAAAGCGTGCTGTCGTGTCTGCTCCGTCTTTCCAATCGTTTACGACCAGCTCGCCGGTTTTTCCGCCACCTGCAAAGGTTGTTACGATCCCGTTCGGGCTAATTTTTCGGATGCGGTGGTTCCAGCAATCTGCCACAAAAATAGTTCCTTTCGAGTCGATGCAGATGCCACGGGGGGAGCTGAACCTGGCACTGTCGGCCGGGCCGTCAAGATAGCCTTCTTTTCCTGTGCCTGCTACTGTCGTTACTATGCCATCGCGACTGATTTTTCGAATGTTTTGGCCCCCGAAGCCGGCGACGAGCAAATTGCGGTCTTTATCGAAGCAAACACCCGACGGACTGTTAAAGGAGGCTTCCCTTAAGCTTCCGTTTTCATTTCCTTCATTACCGGATCCTGCAAAGCGGCTTATTTCTCCGTTAGGGGTAACTTTCGAAATGCAATGATTACCGACGTCTGCAACGAATAGGTTTCCTTCAGCATCAATGCACATGCCGAATGGTTCTGCCAGCAACGTTGTGTCTGGTTTCCCGGCAACGGTGGTTAATGTTTGATGTTTCTTAGAACAGGACGCAGAGATCAGGATAATGGATATGAAAATAAGGAAAATGGCTTTCAGCTTCATATTTCTTAGGGACTGTGATTAAATAAAAGTATGGCTTCTCAGCAGTGAAGATAAGTTTTATTTGGCAATGCGATTCATTGAATGGGCCTAAGGCATATCGGCCGATGTTATTGAATTAACAATAGCTTCACTCTTCGGTAGTATTCTGCTTAGAGAGAACACTTACTTTTGCCCAAATTTTTATGATGGATCAGAATAAGTTAAAGGGACACCTGGCGATGATTGCCGCCAATATTTCGTGGGGGCTAATGGCTCCGCTATCGAAAATAGTTATGGGCGATCCGTCCATTAACCCGTGGATGCTGGTATCGTTTCGGGTGATTGGTGCTGCGCTGGCTTTTTGGGTGGCTTCGCTTTTTGTCAAGCGCGAACGTGTTCCCCTGGCTGATCTGAAGTTGCTGGCTATGGCCGCCTTACTGGGTATTATTATGAACCAGGGCGTATTCATTTTTGGCGTTTCATTGACTTCCCCAATTAATGCTTCGATCGTAACGACGACGTTGCCGATTGTTACTATGATTATTGCAGCCTTTTATCTGAAGGAACCAATTACCTGGATGAAATTCGGAGGAATCATGGTTGGAGCATCAGGCGCCTTATTGCTGATTTTGAGCAGCGCTACTGCGGGCGGAGCAGTTGACAGTACGCAAAGCCTGATGGGTATTGGCCTGTGTTTGCTGGCCCAGGTTTGTTATGCGACCTATTTCGTTCTTTTCAAAAATTCCATCAGCAAGTATCATCCGATCACGCAAATGAAATGGATGTTCCT
>QKCF01000017.1 GCA_003246935.1 Sunxiuqinia sp.
AAGCAAAGGCTATGGAAGAATGGCAAAAAGCACAGAGTTTAGGAGACGGATCGTCGGTTTTACAACAAAAAATTAAGGAATCACGCTACATTGAAAGTAAAGAGGAATAGTGAGAAAATCAGTTATCAATACCCAAAACCTGTTTATACTGCTTGCAGTTTTGGTTTTTATGTCCTGTAAAACGACTAGAACAATTACGACGTACGAAAAACTAAAACCGATCAGCGCTAATCGACTAATTAAAAATGTTGAAGATAATGCCTTTGAATATAAGGGGTTAGACATTAAAAGAATTGCCTGTGTTTACGAAAGTCCCGAGAATAAAACTTCTTTCCGGGCATCATTAAGTTCAGCGAATGATCGCTTTATACAGGTTTCAATAAGCAAACTTAATTTGCCGGTAGCACGAATTTTGCTGACTCCCGATAGTGTTAAAATGGTCAATTATCTGGCTAAAAATTACTTTTTGGGTGATTATTCCTACATCGAGAAACAATTGGGTGCAGCTGTCGATTTTCAAGTTGTACAGTCGATATTGACGAATGACGTGTTTTCCTACCGGAATGATGAAAAAGATAAGGATTTCAAAGAATTCGTGTCTTACGTCGATAGCGGCATGTATGTGCTTCAGTCAGTGAAAAATCGTAAACTCGAAAAAATAAATCGTAAAGGAAAAGACGAGAAAATCGACCGGTATTTGAAAAAGCTGGATGAAGAAAATTTCATCGTTCAGTATTTGTATATTGATCCGGTAACTTATAAAGTTCGGAAGATTGTGATGGACGATGTGTCCGCCGGCCGAAAAGTAACAGTCAATTTCGACGAATTCACAGCGGTTGGAAAGCAGTTGTATCCGGGCAACATTGATATTCACTTTTTGAGTCCCGAGAATGACTTGAAGATGAAAATTAAATTAAGTAAATTCTCGCTTGAATCAGATCCTGATATTAGTTTCAAAATACCTGAGAAGTATAAACCAACCAACTGATTTTAAGTTATGAAACGGCTTTATTTGAGCATTGGTCTGGTCTTTTTTATATTGGCTGTACATGGTCAATCGCTATCAGAATTGCGCTCAAAGAAGATCAATGCAGAAAAGCAAATCCGTTTTGCGAATTCACTTCTTGAGGAAACTAAGAAGAACGAACAGACTTCGCTAACTAAGTTGAAATTGCTTAAATCGGAAATTGAGTATCGGAATCAGCTGATTGCCAGTATAAATTCTGAGATTAAAGTTGTGGATTGGAGCATTGGCAATAACAGTGAGATCATCTCGATGCTTCAGTCAGATTTGGTGCACCTCAAAAAGGAATACGCATCGATGATTCGCTTTGCACAGAAGAATAGGAATAGCTACGACATGCTTATTTTTCTGTTTTCTGCTGAAAACATGAATCAGGCCTATAAGCGGTGGTTATACCTCAGGCAATATACCAAGTATCGGAAATCGCAGGCCGAAATTATCAATTTAGTGGCAAGTGAGTTGGATGAGAATTTGGCAAAGCTTGAAGATAAGAAGGCGCGTAAATCAGATTTATTGCAAGGAAAATTGGCTGAGTTTAACACATTGCAACAACAACGCGGCGAAGAAAACAAGGTGGTTTTATCGCTTCAGCAAAAGCAAAAAAATCTTAAGAAACAGATTCGCGATCAGCAGAAGATTCAGGATGAATTGAATCGAAGAATTGAGAAGATGTTGGAAGAGGAGGCGCGCAAGACTGCGTCGAAAACCGGTTTGGAAATGACTCCTGAACAACGGTTGGTTTCTACGGATTTTGAAAAAAATAAAGGGCGTATACCCTGGCCCGTGAGCAAAGGAATTATCACCGAGCATTTTGGTATTCACTCCCACCCTGTTCTGAAGCAAATTCAGGTACGGAGCAATGGTATTGATATAAGTACTGAGGCCGGATCGAACGCCAGAGCTGTTTTCGCAGGCGAGGTAAGCCGTGTGTTTGCTATATCGGGTGGTAATATGGCTGTTATTCTTCGTCACGGGAGCTATTTGAGCGTTTATTCTAACCTGAAGGAGGTATTTGTCAAGTCAGGCCAAAAAGTTGCTTTAAAGCAGGATATTGGTACAATTTACACCGATAAAGCCGATGGTAACAACACGGTAGTTAAATTTCAGATTTGGAAAGAGAGTCAAAAGCTCGATCCTGAAGATTGGATCTCTAAATAAACAAGCATAAAAAAACCCGCATGTTAAAGCGGGTCTTTCATTATAGATTGGCAACTTTTGTCAAAGCATTTACATCCAATAGTTTTATTTTTCGGCCTTGTAATTCAATCATTTTATCTTGTTTAAACTCCGATAAAAGACGAATAACACTTTCGGTCGCTGTACCTACAATGTTTGCTAATTCTTCGCGCGTAAGTGAAATCTGCAGCGTATTTGTTGTGTCCAAATCGAAGCTTTCTTTCAATAAGATCAGCACTTCTGCCAATCGTTCACGAACGGTTTTTTGTGCAATATCGGTAATGTAATCGTTCGCTTCACGCAGCTCTTTACATACAATTTGCAGCATGTGATGAGAGAATTCCCAGTTGTTTTGAATCAAAAAAAGTAACGTTTGGTAAGGAATATGGCACAAAACGGCCTCTTCAATTACCTTAGCAGTTGTACAAGCTAGTTCCTGGCTTAACAATGACCGATAAGCAACAATTTCCCCCTTTTTTGCAAATCGAATAATTTGTTCTTTACCATCAATTCCTGTCTTATAAATCTTCAAAATTCCTCTGGTCACACAGTAGAATCCGGTTAAGCGACTCCCCTCTCTGTAAATAATACTCCCCTTTTTGTAAAGCGAACAAGTTTTATCATAATTCAAATGAATGAATTCCTGTTCTTTCAACTTTTTAAATAGTTGAAAACCCGATAAATCGCATTCTTCTTCGCTTGGTCGTTTTAAAGAACTTTTCATCTACCCCTTTTGTTTTAACGTTGAATCAACAAATAATTAGATATTTAAATCTCTTAAATATATTAATTTTAGGCAAAAATAGTGCAAAAAACAATATAAACTAGTTTGTTATGAAACACGTAGTCGATTTAGCCTGGAAACAGAAAATGACTTTTGAAGCCGATATTGACGGTCATAAGTTGGTGGTTGATGCTAACGAAGAGTCAGGTGGTGATGATTTGGGGCCTCGGCCGAAAAAATTGATGTTGGCTGCTTTAGCAGGGTGTACGGGAATGGATGTGATTATGATTTTAAAAAAGATGAAAGTTGAGCCTGAGTCGTTCAGTGTAATTGTTGAAGGGGATGTGGCGGATGATCATCCTAAAAAGTACACGAAAATGAAAGTAATTTATCAGTTTAAAGGTGAAAATCTGCCGATGGATAAACTTGAAAAGGCAGTAAATTTATCGGAAGAAAAGTACTGTGGGGTAAGTGCGGTTTATAAGCAAGCGCTTGATTTAAGTACGGAAATTCGTATCGTTGAATAGTTAAAGCAACTTATAAGAATTAGGAGTGAGTCCCACTGAGGACTCATTTTTTATTTTAGAAAATAGGCGGTGTAGTATGTTTGGTGGCATTTTTTTGCTAATGTACAGTTAATCAGTGTAATTTGAGCTGAGTTATTACTTAATCAAATACTGAACATATGAATAAATTAAATCGACGTCGTTTTATTAATACGGCAGGGGCATTAACTGCAGGTGCGCTACTTACCAATCCACTCCAAAGTTTTTCGCTAGGTACCTCAAATAAATTGAAGTTAGCTTTGGCAGGTACGGGAGTAAGAGGAACCAGTTTTTGGGGAAAAGCGATTGTCGAGCGTTATCCTGACGAAACTGAATTTGTTGCTTTGTTCGATCATAATTCCGGGAGATTGCAATATGCTAAGGAGTATATGGGAGTTAATTGCCCGATATTTACTGATTTTGAAGCGATGATTAAACAGACTAATCCGGATTACATCATTGTCACTACGGTCGATGCTACACACCACGAATTTATAATAAAAGCGCTCGAAATGGGGTGTAATGTCATTACTGAGAAACCGATGACAACTGATGAAGTCAAGTGTCAGGCTATTCTTGATGCTGAACGTAAAACCGGGCGAAAGGTGATTGTTGGTTTCAATTATCGATACGGCCTCCAATTTACAAAGCTTAAGGAGCTTTTGGCCGAGCAAAAAGTAGGGGAGCTAACTTCGGTTGATTTTCATTGGTATTTAAACACATATCACGGTGCTTCTTATTTCAGAAGATGGCATGGTGAGCGAGATAAAAGCGGAACCTTGCTTCTGCATAAGGCGAC
>QKCF01000322.1 GCA_003246935.1 Sunxiuqinia sp.
TTAATTTTTTCATTGAGCTTCGAGTTTTTATCCAACTGAAAGTTAATTACTTTCCTCGAAGCTCTTTTTCAAACATACAAACTAAAAAGTAAAATTGGACAGCCTTTGTTTTTGTTGTCCCTTTAAGGATTGTATCTTAAAGGTCCCTATGAAAACCTTGTTTTATTATTATTTCTATCTGTTTTTTAAGTTCTACGTCAATAAATATTATCGCCATAGAATATAAATATTCTAAAGCAACAGCTACTCATTCCATTCTCGTCTCTAGCCTTCTCGACAACAACTTGAAAACAATCTGTGCACCACTATCTTTACTCCCTGTTTTCTGATTCCAAATTACTAAGGATCCAATCAAGCGCCACGTCTCTTCTGCGTAACCGAATCGCTTTAATCTGATTTAAAAAGTAGCTCAATTTTGCTTTCGTTTTCAATAGGTATTGTCTCATTCTCTTTTTATTATAACTATATTAACGTCCGACAGGCCAATTTACGAAGCCCTCTTTCTTTCAAACAACTCAAATTCTACAACATTACAATCCCCACAGGTAGTGGTATATTAATCGATAATAGCGCATATTTTCATCAAAATAACCACTGTTTTTACAGGCTTCAAATAAATGACAATCATCATAGATGGTCGCCGGAGCACACCATGGATCCGGTTCGTTAAATCCTGTTATGCTTACAACGGTATGACCAAAACTTTCGATATAATCTTTGGCCAGCTTCATTAACAGGGCATAGCGCGACCAATCTTGTCTGTACCAAAGGTCGTTTTCGTCAGCCCCATCCGGGTTAAGCATAATCTGTACTTTCTGACCGGATACTGCTACTTGGTTAAGTCGGTCTAATATCCAATCCTTTTGCCACTGACTGAGTTCATTACCATTTACTAAACTATCACCGGGGAATGCAGGGATACGGGTAATTCGAACGTTTTCCGCACCAAAATACCGCGTGCTAATATCCCAAATACCGGAATTTGTGATACCACCGGCATCTGGTCCCCAAATGATAGGTTTAGCAACTCTGTCTCCGAAGTAATCGAAGCTGACTGTTCTGTCAGCGAGAGACTGTGCAACCAGGTTGTCGCTCTTACTTGCTGTTTGGGCATAGGAATGACTAGTTCCAAGTTCAAGACAAAGAATAGTCAGGAATAAGATTTTTCTAATCATAGCTAGGCTCAATGTATTTTGACAGTTAGTTAGGAACAGATCATATTGATCTTTTTTACTGCTACCAAAAGTAACAGGCATACAGCTTCTGGACGGTGATAAATTCGTCAAATAGAGGGCACAGAACCGTCAGAATATCCAATAACAATAAGTGTTACAAAACTTCAGCACAATTCATCACAGCAATCTACTATCCTTTTTGAGATCGGTATCGAACGACACCAACAGAATCGATTACTATTTGCAGCGTCGTTAGTTGTATTTACACTGCGGAATCAACTGTCTCAATAAACGGTCTTTAGATGTAAATAAAACGGTGAACCGACGAATAAAACAAGATATAAACACCTGAATTATAGATATGTTATACATCTATATCAGATCTTATAATGGTTTCGATTTTAAAAATTATGATTCGTTTTTCTTGACTAATCAGATCGGTTATCTCTTCCATTAGTTAATGGGTGCATAAGCGAATCTATTCATACCGCAGAGCCTCTACCGGGTTTCGCGTAGCCGCTTTATACGACTGAAAAGAAACGGTCAACAACGCAATTCCGAGCGCCAGTAAACCTGCTAAAGCAAAAATCCACCAGCTGAGTTCGGTTTTATAGGCAAAGCTTTCGAGCCATTTGCTCATAGCATACCAAGAAACGGGTGCTGCAACGAAAAATGCCACAGCGATCCACTTTACAAAGTCGCGGCTCAGCAATGCCATTACTTCAAAAACCTTCGCTCCGTTCACTTTGCGGATTCCGATTTCTTTCACCTTCTTGTTGACCGCATGGGTTACAAAGGCAAACAAGCCCATGCAAGCGATAAATACAGCCAGAAGAGCGCTAATTCCAACCAGCTCGGATAACTGCGTATAGCTTTGGTATTGTTTGTTGAAATACGAATCCAGGAAGAAAAAGTCGGCTTGCGCGTCCGGGTAATGTTTCCGCCACACTTGTTCGATATGCTTCAGCAAACCGGGCACATCTGCCGTAGACACTAATGCCGGATAGTAACCAAATTCGTGCGGATGTTTGAACTGGTAGATATAAGGCTCTATCGCTTGGCGAAGCGTTTCGTGATGAAAATTGCGCGCCACGCCGACAACCTGCACAACATGCCGATTAACAGTGATGGTCTCACCAACGGCATCCGCAGCCAATCTGAATCCCAAAATATTTGCAGCCTTTTCGTTTAGAATGACGACATCTTTCTCCACCGCCATATTCGGATAAAAGTTACGTCCTGCGACGATGGGAACCTGATAAGTCGGAAAATAGTTTTCATCGGCAAAGGAAAGATTGAAGGAGGCGTTCACCTTCTGCCCGTTCGTCAACACCGCAACATTATTGTACTTATTGGCCTGCCCGGGAATATTCATCGTGGCAGTCACTGTCTCAACACCGGGCAACCGAAGCAGCTCATCGCGAAAGGCACAAAACTCGTGGTAGCGTCGCTCGCCGGAAGTATTGTTGGTAGCGGGTCCCCGAATAACCAACACCTGGTCGGCTTTCATCCCCAGGTCTCGTGTTTCCAGGTAATTGATCTGTTTGACAATTAGGATTGTCGCTATGATCAGAACAATTGCCAGAGCAAACTGACCAACAGCCAAGGTTCTTCTGACAATATGGAATTGCAGCTTATCGTGAAATACATTTTTTAAAACCTGCAGAGGGTGTGAAAAAGATTGGATCCAAGCAGAAATAGCCCCGGTAAACAGTACGCCTCCCAACAAGTAAAGGATATAAAGAACTCCGACCCAAGGTTGAAAAATAGCCGCCATCGGAAGCTCCACACCAACCAAGGCCCGGAAGAACGGGAAAAGTGCACCGACCAAAATAAAGGAAAGAACGACCGCCAACAGGTTGATCAGGAACGATTCAGCCAAATGGTAACTGATCAGCGACCGGCTGCTCGCACCGTGCAACTTCAAAATGCCGGACTCACGTGCTTTCTCGAACGACAAGGCAGTTGAAATGCTGATATTGTTTGCCCAAGCAATTGCTAATATGAAAAGGGCTACAACAAACAACAAGCTGACCTTTATTCGGCTCCCCTGATGTTGAAACTCCGCCTCCAAATCCGAGTCCAAATAGATCGCATCAACCGGCTGAATAGAATAACTGGCTGTCTCACCATCTTTACAATTCGGAACCAGGTACTTTTGCACCAGGCTTCCCAAAAGTTGATTTATCGATGCTTCGGTAGTCAACGGCTGTTTCCGAAAATAGGTCGCAACAAAGGGTGACTTCCAACTTCCACGTTGATTAACGCCGTAGTCTTCCAGGGTTTCGAAACTGATTAAAAAGTCATAATACAGATGCGTATTGCGGGGAAGATCTTTAAACACCCCGGTAACAGCAAAAGGGATCCCTTCATTCAGTTTAATAATTTGTCCAACAGGATTCTGATCGCCAAAATATTTGTGAGCAACCGTTTCTGAAATGACTGTCGCATACTTCTGCGCCAAGGCAGTCTTGGGATTTCCAACTAGCATCGGCAGCTGAAAAACTTCCAGAAAAGCACTGTCGGCCCAAACGACCTGCTGACCGTACAATTTGACATTGTCAGTATACATGTAACATTGTTCGTAATAAGTCCGGCAGCTAGCCGCTATCAAGTCCGATCGATCCCGCACCATCCAGCTGAGCCCCGACTGCGTTCGCGAGCTGTTTACCAACTCCTTTCCGTCTTTCTCCAAATGGTAATTAACGCGATACAAATCATTTGCATTCGGGTAAAAGTGGTCGTAGGACTTTTCGTAACGAACATAGATGAACAATAAGGTTGATGCCGCCAGTCCGACGGCCAGACCAACAATGCTGATAACCGTAAACAAGCGCTGCTTGACGCAATTTCGGAAGGCTCGTTTGAGATGGTGTCCAGGCATATTTTATTTAAAGTTAGGTGTTCTTCATTTTAATTGGTTTGGCGACTACTCGTACCTCAGCGCCTCAACCGGGTTTCGAATCGCTGCTTTCCAGCTTTGCCAGCTTACGGTCAAAAGTGCAATCCCCAGCGCCAGCAGACCAGCCAAAGCGAAAATCCACCAGCTGAGTTCGGTTTTATAGGCAAAGCTTTCGAGCCATCTCTGCATAGAATATATTCCTACTGGTACCGACAAAATCATGGCAAGGACGAACCAGATAATAATATTCTTGTTGAGATGGTACAAGATATTCATTACCGGAGCCCCGTTCACCTTCCTGATACCTATCTCTTTTTTCTTGCGGGCAATATAAAACATAACGATACCATAAAGCCCCAGACAACTGATAAAAACTGAGATCAGTGCGAATATGATATTAAATTTAGCTGTTCTCTTAAACGACTGATATTGTTGGTTGTAAAATTCATCCTGAAAGAAACAGTTAAATGGATCTTTTGGATAGTATCTTCCCCAGGTCTCTTTGATATATCCCATTACTGAATTGATAGTGCCCGTATTAACTTTTAGCGAATAATAACCGAATTCAGTAGGATGATTAAACTCCATCACAATGGGATAAATGCTTTTTTGCAATCCCTCAAAATTGAAGTTCTTCACAACTCCATATATTTCAATTGACCTGCCCCTCCACTGTATGACCTGCCCTACAGCCTCCTCTGGATTATTGAACCTGAGATTTTTCAATGCTTCTTCATTTATTAGAGCAAGCTGACCATATCGTATTTTTGTATCTGGAAGCATTTTGCCACTTAGCAGTTGCAATCCGTATGTTTTTACGAAACCGCTATCTATTATAATCCTGCTAAAACGGGCATTTTTATCGACCTCGGCGTTCGGGCGGGCAAATGTTTCGCTATTCTGTCGCATTTCTAAACCAGGCAGTTCACTAATTGCAGTTACCGAACTAATACTGGAGTTATCTACCAAACTTGCCCTAAAATTCTTAAACCTATCAAACTTTGGATTTTCCAGCCTGTTAGGGTTCTGTTGTCCATTATACGACGTTGGGGCGCTTAATACCAATACACGGTCTATATCCATGCCGAGATTATGGCCCTGCATAAAATCAATCTGGCGATAGATTAGCATACTCATGCTAATAAACAGAATCGTTATACAAAGCTGTGCTACAATCAGTCCTCGTTGAAATAAACCTTCTTTAATTCGAGTTTTTTGAACAAATGGATTGATTTTTAATATTGAGAAAAGTGAATAGGCCGATGATAGGGCAATTCCAATCAACAAAACAACAGCAAATCCGCCCGCTATAATTCCCTTGGGCATATATGCCTGATAAATAGAAATCTCAAAATACCGCACAAAAAGAGATGATGTAAGCAGGTAAAGCCACCACGCCAATACTACGGCCAGCAAATTAAAGAGCAGATTATCGACAACAACAAACATTATTTGCTGAGTTCTACCCGCTCCCACCAACTTTTGAATACCGATTGATTTTTCTTTTTTTATTGCAAGGGCAGTCGATAAATTGATGTAATTTATCCATGCCACAATCAACACGAATAGTCCAAATAAGAATAAATTGATCAAACTCGATTTATTCACTTTCTTCCCATAGTCCCCTTTTTTAGTGCTGTCAAAGTGAATGGAACTCATAGGTTGCAAACCAAAACTAACAGTGCTATTGTCATTTTTCAGATTGGGCAAATGAACTCTTACCAAGTCTGCCAGTTTCTTTTCAACAGTTTCCGGGTGAATCCCTTCTTTAAGTTTGAAATAGGTCCACCATCCATTCCATCTCCATCCTCCCTGGGCTCTTATCCATCCATAATCAATCCATGTACGTGATGAAATAAAGTAATCTGCCTGTAGATGTGTATTTGCAGGTAAATCTTTGAATACGCCGGTAATTTCAATCGACATTCCTTCGTTTACTTTTATTATTTTGCCCATGGGATCTTGATCCCCAAAAAGAATCATTGCCTTGTTTTCAGAAATTATCCCGGCATGTGTGTCTTCAAAATTGGCAGCACCCACTTTCATTTCAAAATTGAAAACCTCCTGAAAGCCGGCTGAAACCCATAGTACATTTTGCTCAAACAGGGCATATGGCTCCTTTCTGATTTGGCAACTCTCAAAATAAGCATATCCGCATGCCTCCGCCTCGGGGATTTCGTCTTTGGCAAAATAAATGCCACGCGGCGATTTTACGCCATCATAAGTCACCTCTCCGTTTTGAGTGCTCAAATTAGTAACCCTGTAAATACGGTTATTGTCAGGCCAAAACTTGTCAAATGAGGTTTCATACAGCACATAATGCCCAATGAAGAAGAAAACAGTAAAGGCCAGAACCAATCCCACCAGACTAATCAGGGACGTGTTGAGATGCTTGACAAAATTGCGAATTGAATTTCTAATAGATATTTTAATCATAAGCTATGTACTTCTAATTTAACCTTCAACTTCTCAAAAGGAACTTTATTACTGGTGTATACTATCAATTACTTAATATTATTCTGCCTTTTCAAATTTCGCAGCACCCTCATTTAGTCGGCTGGGCTCACGCTATTCGTAGCGCAAGGCCTCAACCGGATTCCGGGTAGCTGCTTTCCAGCTTTGCCAACTCACTGTCAGTAGGGCAATTCCCAGAGCCAACAAACCCGACAAAGCGAAAATCCACCAGCTGAGTCCGGTTTTGTAGGCAAAGCTTTCGAGCCATCGGTGCATGGCGTACCAGGAAATAGGCACCGCAATCAAAAATGCAATGAGCACTGACTTCATAAAATCGGTGTTCAGCAAAACCATGATCTCACTCGTTTTTGCCCCGTTAATTTTTCGAATACCAACTTCTTTAATCCGAGCCACAGACATATGCCAAACCATCGAAAACAGGCTCAGAATCCCCAAAATGATTGACAGCAGCGCAAACTCCCGAAGGCTTCGCTCCACAGAACTTTCCTGCGCAAACTGCTGATTGTAGAAATTGTCCAACCAGAAGTAATCGAACGAAAAATTGGGGAAGGTCTTTTCAAAGCGTTCACCAACTTCCGCCAGCAGGGCAGTTTTATCAATACTCGGATAAACCTCGAGCGTGTATCGGCCGACCATAATCTTTTGCGTCCAGTCCAGCAGGATTACCGGCCCGGGAGCTTCTTTGACCGAAGTAAAGTTGAAGTCCTCACAAACACCGGCCACGCGGGTTTCAATATTGTCCAGCCCGCTTTCGTCGCCGAGGGCCAGGTTTTGTCCAATCACTTCTTCCGGCTTCGAATAGCCTAACTGGTGCAAACAGGTTTCGTTCAGAATACATCCCTTCGCTACTTTTTCAGCTCCGTTCCAACCTTGGTCGAAAAAGCTTTCACCGGCAATCATCTTCATACGATAGGCGTTCACAAAGTTCCGGTTAGCCAGGAATACCGCCGTTTTAACGGAGCTACCACTCTGACCGTTCGAGACGTTAAAGTTGAACGAAGGAACATCGCCCGGAACAATGTTCGAAATCGACAAACTTTTTACTGCCGGGAGCTTGGTGAGCTCCTGCTCAAAAGCTTCGAGGTTCACAAATCGCTTGTTAGTTCGCCACAGATTTGCAGGCGACTTTACAACCAATTTATTGGTAACGTCAATCCCGGCATCGCGCGATTTTAAATAATCCAACTGTTTTTGAATTCCAACAATAGAGGTCAACAGAAATACAATAATCACAAATTGAACGACCGTTAATAACTGCCGGTAGGAGTAGCCGGAGCTGTAATTCAACTTTTGCCGTGACAGCAACGACAACGATTTCTTACGGTATATGGATAATAAGATAATCGTTGGATTGAGGATAACACTGGCCAGAAAAACCAACACCACTCCCGTCCAAAACTCTGCGGACAAGCTGCTCAGATCGGTTTCCTGCAGCAGCGAAAACCGGACACTCTTCAACAAAACGTAAGTGATTAGGAACAAGAACACAGCTGCCATGTGAATGAGAACTGACTCTACCAGGAAGATCCGGAACAACGCAGAAGGCTTTGCACCGAAAACCTTTCGTATGCCATATTGCACTGAGTTTTTGAGGATGCGCGTGTGCGAAAAATAAACGTAATTGAAGCCGGAAATTATCAGGATATAAATGCTGATCAGCTTTAAAATTGACAGGTAATCGCCACGGATATTTTGCTCAATCTCGTTTTTAAGATGCGACTTGGTATGAATGCTCGCCAGCGGTTGCAAATCAAAAGTATACCGGCTACGGGAGTCTTTCCTGTTATTTTGGTTGTGCTCGAGCGAAATCTCCGACATCGCATCCTCGATCTTCCGAATATCTGCCGACGGATTCAATTTCAGGTAGGTATAGAAACCAAACTCTCCCCAATTCTCTTTCAGTGGCGGCGGTAAATGCATGTTATCGTGAAACGACAACAACATGTCGGCATGGAAATGCGAATTCGCCGGCAAGTCTTTGAAAACAGCCTCAACCTCGAGATGCCCACCCGGATATTGTAAAATGCTTTTGCCAACAGGGTCTTCTCCCGGAAAGTATTTTTGGGCAAAGCTTTCGGAGACGATAGCTGTGTAAGGCCTCGTCAACAAATTTTGTACGTCACCCTGCAAGAAATGAATATTGAAGAGCTTCAAAAAACTGTTTGAGCAGTGATAAGCCTGTTCGTCGGTAAATGTTACATCGCCAACCCTAAAGTGATTTTCAACAAGGGAACAAAGATAACCAGTTGCTTCCACCTCAGAATAGTCTTCCTTTAGCGTTTCTCCCAACGCCCGCTGACAACGGGGTTGACTAACCGTCAAAACATGATCAGTGTATGCCGATGACACAACCCTGTAGATATTCTGATAACCTGGAACCTGCCGATCGAACGACCGATGGTAACTCACACGAGCCGAAATCAAGATATAAGTCGTCAGTCCAACGAACAACGAAAAGACCAGCAACAACGTTGTTCTTTTGTTCTTATTTATCAATCGTAGAATCTGTTTTATCGTATACATAACTATTCGTTTTATTCGTAACGTAAGGCTTCCACCGGATTGCGCGTGGCTGCTTTCCAGCTTTGCCAGCTCACGGTAAGCAGGGCAATTCCCAACGCCAGCAAACCTGCCAACGCGAAAACCCACCAGCTGAGTGTGGTTTTGTAGGCGAAGTTTTCGAGCCATCGGTGCATGGCATACCAGGAAACCGGAATGGCAATAACAAAAGCAATTACCACCCATTTAATAAAGTGGGCGTTGAGCATGGTCAAAATTTCAGAAACTTTCGCGCCATTGACTTTGCGAATCCCAATTTCCTTAATTCGGTTTTCAACCATATTCAAGACCAATCCCAACAATCCAAGACAGCATAGAAAAATGGCTAATCCGGCAATAATGCTGATCGAATTCGCCAACTTCTGCTCTTTTTCGTATTGCTGTGCAATTAAATCGTCATAAAACTGGTAGTTGAACGGATAATCCGGGAAGAACTCGTTCCATATTTTATTGGTCGCTGAGAGCGTCTGTGGAATATTAGCTCCGGTAATCCGAAAAGAAATATTTGAAACGTAATCCCCGACCGGTCTAAACAGCACTCCGCTTATCTCTTCATGCATCGACATACTGTTAAAATCAGCCATCACCCCAACAACCTGATTGTCGCCGATTTTTTCATTGAGCGGTTCTTCGAAACCACATTCTTTAGCCAGTTTTTCGGTTATTATGCATACGTTTTTGTCCGAGTCAAAAAATGACCTCCCTTCGAGCAGATTCATATCCAGTACATCAAAAAAGGCAGCGTCACAATCAATGTTTTTATATTTCACTTCGTTTCCGTTAATTTCCTGATTACTGTAGGAATGAATACCCAGAGGCACTCCATCCGATAAAGTCAATTTCAAGATATTCGGATTTTTAAGTAGCTCGGCTGCATACGTTCTTATGGTTTGTGGATTCTTCACAGAATAGTGAATCTCCTGTTTGATAAGATAGCTCGTTTCGAAACCGGGATTCTTATTTTTCATGTAATCAATTTGCTTGAAAATCATCAGCACCGAAGCAATTAAAGCAATGGCCGTAGCAAACTGAAAAACGAGTAAAACTTTTGAGAACGAGCTGAGTCGGATTTTCCCAGCTATTTCCCGCTGAAACAGACTGATGGGATTGATACCGGAAAACAACCAGGCGGGGTATAGTCCAATCCCGAGAAAGAGGATCACAATAAGGCCACTGAACGAAAGCAAGTAGGAACTGTCTGTCAAAATATTAAGCTGAAATTCGGAACTAACCAGACTTTTAAAATAGGATTGGAATAGCGCCGACGAAAGAAGGGCAATGACAAAGGACAGCAAAAGTACCAAACCTCCCGACACCGCGTAATACCGAAACATACCATCCCGCTTAGCACCATTTACTTTAAGAATACTCACTGTTTTCGATTCGACATTCAGATTCGACAAACTTAGATTGATGTAGTTTATCCCTGCAATGAGTATTACAATCAAGGTAATCGCCAGCAACAGCCTCAGAAGTGGTTTATTCAAATGACTGATTCCCACATCCCGGTAGGTGTTATCGCTAAAAATATCGGAGAGGGGTTGCATTTCAATGTTTGGCGTAAAGCTGTACCATGGGAAATAATAGGTTGCTTTAATCTGGCTCGATACGCTCGCGGTATCAGCCTGCTCATTCAGCAACACATAGTAACTGAAAAGCTTGACCTCCCATTTTCCATTATTGTTCCAAAAATTTCCACCACTCCAGGGCAGCTTATCGGTATACAACGAAACAATCGCGTCCGACTGAAAATGCGACTTTTCCTTTATGTCATCAAAAACCCCCGAGACATAGGCGGTTGTAACCATATTCAGCTTTACCGGCTTTCCAAGCGGATTTTCACTTCCAAACAGTTTTTCGGATAACGATTTTGACAAAACAATCTTGTTCGCTGCATCCAGAAGATGTGATTTCGGCCCCGTTAAGATGTTATAGTCGAACAGCTCGAAAAAAGTAGAATCGGCAATGACCAGATTGGCAATTCCGAGGCTAACATCTCCGGCAGTCAACATCGATCCAAAGATATTCACCCGGCAAGCCTTCTCTATGCCACTGACACTTGTTTGTAAGGTGTTGTAATATTGCTCATCAAGTCGTACCTGCTTTTTGGGCGTGTTTACAAGCCGGTAGATCCGCTCATAGTTGCTTTGATATTTATCGCAACTCATCTCGTAAGCATAATAAGCTGAGGTAAGCACAACCAGCGATAAACACACGGAAAGGCTAACGACTGAAAAAATCAGAAATCTCTTTTGCCGGATCAGGGTCCGAAAGACCAATTTTAAAAGATTGTTCATCATCAACTTATTTTCATTAGTTATTCGTATCTCAATGCTTCCACCGGATTCCGCGTTGCCGCCTTCCAGCTTTGCCAACTCACGGTAAGCAGGGCAATTCCCATAGCCAGCAAACCTGCCAGCACAAAAATCCACCAGCTGAGTTCAGTTTTGTAAGCAAAATTCTCGAGCCATTTATGCATAGCATAGTATGCAACAGGCATCGCTATTACGAAAGCGATGGCTACCCAACGGACAAAATCGTTGTTGAGCATGATAAGTATTTCTGATATCCTGGCGCCATTGACTTTGCGAATGCCGATCTCTTTCACCCGAACTTTGGAGGCAAACCGAGCTAACGCATAGAGCCCCATGGAGGCAATAAAAATCGTCAGAAGTGCCAACAGCAAATAGATTCGTCCGAAATTGACATCAGCCTGGTATGCAGCCTGGTAATTTTCATCTAAAAATGAAAAATGATATTCTTCCTGGGGATACTGCTTCCGCCACAAATTATTAACTGCAGAAATCGTCGCAGCTTGACCGGTTGGAGCAATTTTTATAAAGTAGTAACCAACAGTACGGTGCCAGTTCAGGCTGTTGAAATATAAAGCTGGTTTAATCGCCTCGCACAACGAAAGCTGGTGGTGATCTCGAACAACCGCCACAATACGCCGCGGAGTGCCATCGACCTGCAGAAACCGGTTCACTGCATCGACCGGACTTAAGCCGATCTGCCGGCAAGCCGACTCGTTAATGATGACCTCACTTCGGTCCTTTTTCGACTCTGCATCAAACAATCTTCCAGCAACCGGAACAATATCGAAAAAGTTGAAATAATCATAATCGACGTGGGCAATGGCAAACGGGAGCCGGCTTTCATCACCTTCTTGGAGCCAAACCTGGTCGCTTGACCGATGATAATCACTTCCAGCCACAATCTCGGCCGTCGTAAACGCCTTTATCCCCGGTATCTTTTGCACTTCACTGCGGAAGGTCTGCAACTTCGGCCACTCATCGGGCTTTTTAATCATGGTCATCGGACTGAACGAAACCATCGTCTGCTCCATGTTCATCCCAGTCGAGCTTTGCTCCATAAACTGAAGCTGTTTAAAAATCGCAATCGTCCCAATGATCAAAAAGATGGAGACGGCAAACTGAAAGACAACCAGTGACCGCGTTGAACGAATGCCACCTCTTCTGGCATCTAGTTTAAGACTGGCGCTCGCCTGAACCAAACGCCGCTCCAAAAACAGAAAGGGATAAACCGAACCTAACAGTGTTCCTGCAACGACCAGGCCCATAAGTATCGCGATAATACTTCCAAGGGGTATTGGGAAAAATGCGAAACCGGCAATAATGCAGCCATGTCTGAGGCAAAAAACTGCCGGCAAAAGGCTAATTACCCCAGCGATAAGGTTGAAAACGAAAGCTTCCAACAGTACAGCCAAATAAAACACCAGCCGGTTTGCTCCCAAAACACGATGTATTCCCCGGCTTTGCAACTGGCTCATGGATGAGGCAACCGCTATGTTTGCATAATTCAGCAGCGATGTAATAATCAGCAAAAAGCCAATCAGCGTAAAAGCCCAAAGCCTCACACTACTTCCATTGATAAACATTTCGCCTTCTTTACTTTCCGACAAATGAATATCGGAAACTGCCTTGAAACTAAATCGAATTGTTTCGTTATTCGCAGCAAACTGAGTAATACAGGGAGCAATTGCCCCAGCATATTTTTGCTCCACCTCCTGAATACGACTTCCCTGTTTCAACCGCAAATAAGTGTAGCCACGGGTGCCTCTCCACTGCGATTCGGAATACGGATCGGCCTCTGTAAATGAGGATAACTGACTATTATCGAGCACCCCGGTTGAATAATCAAAGTTGCGCATGTAGTACAACAGCGCTTTCCGTTGCAGTATGAGGTCGAACTTAATGTGGCTGTTCTCCGGAACATCGTGAAAAACAGCCACCACGTAAAACTCCCAACCCTCATTCAACTTGAACGACTGTCCCAGTGGATCTGTAGATCCAAACAACTTTTGTCCAAGCGAACGACTGATAATTGCATTGTGAATATCACCAAAAATTTGCTCAGGGCTGTCGCTTCGCAATGGTCTCGGAAAAACCTTAAAGAAGGACGAATCGGTAAAAAACATATTGATGTTCTGAACACTGGCCGTTGGTGTAAAAACCGTGATAATATCTTTGTCCAGCTGTGTGGCAGCCTCAATCTCGGGTAACTCATTCCGAAGAACAGGTCCCACGCCATTAAAATTCCGTGCAGTATTCATTAAATCGTTGTCGGAAGCGCTGCGTTGCAACTCAACCCGGTACATGTTATCGGCTCCCTCCCAAAACCTATCGTAGCTTTTCTCCGAGATGATCCAAACGACGATAAACAGAAAGGCAATCATACCAATACTCAAGCCCAGCAGGTTGATCAGGAAGTTGGTCTTATTACTCCAAATCCGTCGGAATATAAAGTTGATCAATACGTTCATTTCTCTTCGTTATAGGGGTTATTTATTTAGTTGATGTTTTTACTCGTAACGAAGTGCCTCAACTGGATTCCTGGTGGCAGCTTTCCAGCTTTGCCAGCTAACTGTTAACAAGGCTATGACGAAAGCCGCCACACCAGCCAGTGCGAAGATCCACCAGCTGAGTTCCGTTTTGTAAGCAAAGTTTTCGAGCCACCGGTGCATCGCGTACCACGAAATCGGAATCGCAATAACAAAGGAGATGGACACCCATATAAGAAAGGATCGGTTCAACATATTCATGACTTCGGACACTCGGGCTCCATTCACCTTTCGAATACCAATTTCCTTGGTCTTCTGCCGGGTTTGCATCACGGCCACATTGAAAAGCCCCATCAGCGAAATTAGGAAGATTACAAAGGTGAAGACCTTGATTAATTTGCTCTTTGCGTAATCGTCGTTGTACAGCATTTTCACCCGACTATCGAGAAACTGCATATCGAAAGGTTCGTCCTTGTAAAAGGATTTCCAAACCTGCTGCAGCCCTTGAACTGCCGTTGTCAGGTTCGCATTCGCTTTCAGCCGCACATTCAGATAACCGACCTTTTGCGCATCGAGAAAAAACAGCAATGGCTCGGTTTGATTATGCAGGGAGTTGAAGCATACATCTTTCAAAACACCAACGATGGTTATGCCTTCAATCTGTTTACCAGCTACGGGCGGAGTAAATCCGCAAAAATCAACAGCCGCTTCATTAATAATCACCGACTTGAAATTATCGTCAGCACGGCTTACATCGAAGTTACGACCTTCGGCCAACTCCATCTTCATCAGCGGGATATAATCGTAATCGATACCCATGCTATTGACAATCTTCGACACTTTTTTGCCATCCCGATCAATCTCGAAATGCAAACTTCCCAGAACTTCGCCGGGCGAGTGTGCCGAAAATGCAACGGACTCGACAAACGGATTGCGCTCCATTTCCTGTTTCAGTGACGCTACCGCCTGCGGATTACAGATGGTTTTATTCAACTTTAGCAAAACCACATTCTCCTGGTCAAATCCCATGTTACTTTTTGTCAGGAAATTCAGTTGCTTAGTAATGGTCAAGGCGGCAATCAGTAAAATGATGGATAGCGAAAATTGCACAACCGTAGATATGCGGCCAAAGCTCAGTTGTCCTTTATTCGCATTCACCGACTCTCGACTTACAAGAAGCTTTAACCCGGTCTTTTTCGCTTGATTAAGATATGGAATGAAAGATGCTAAAACGGCAAGAGCCACTAACAGCAAGACAGATAGACCAATAATCATTGACAACGACAGTGGAACAGCATGGATAATGGAAACCTCGGCGAAGACCGGCAAAGAAATCCAATACAGCAAACCGCCAAAAACCAGCGCCACTGCAAGTACAAATACGGAATTCATCAGAAATTGCAAATAGATTCCCCATTGACCGGCACCATTGATTTTCCGGATACCGATAGACTTGGCCTGCACAAAATTATGCGATACCAGCAAGTTCGTGTAGTTGATAAAGGCAGTCAACAGCACAAAAAAAGCAATAACGATAAAGATGTAAGCATAAGTGCGACTCCCTTTCGGGTAATCGTAACTCATGTTACGCGAAAAATGTAAATCCTTCAGCGGAATAGCAACCGGTTTAAATTTAGCGTTGATAGCCTTTCCAAAGGTTGCCATATACTTATCGTAAAAGGGCTGAAAGTTATCGGTTATGTCTTCAATTTTCGCATGTGGTTGCAAGAGTACAAACACATAACAGGTCGGCATCCAATAGGCCTCGGAAAGTTTTATCGCACAGGTCGCTCCACTGATTCCCCATCGAAAAAAGGACATTAAGCTTGTGATGCGCATTTTGCGGGCTATCCTTGACGACTCCGGACACGGTCAAAGGTTGCCCATCCCGGATAACCGTCTTCCCAACAGGGTCGGTCGGCCCAAAGAATTTGTGACTTAAACTTTCGCAAATTACAATTTCGTTGGGATTACGAAGCGCTTGCTGCGGATTACCATAAACAAAATGAAAGCTGAATACATCGAAC
>QKCF01000238.1 GCA_003246935.1 Sunxiuqinia sp.
CTACGGAAAAACAGCAAAACAACATAGCCTGCTATGGCGTAGTACGAGTGCAGCGGATGAAATCCAATGCTGCACCGGTTAGCCTGGAAGATGGGGGTTGCCAGTAAATGATCCAAGTCGACCAGTATGGTTAAAAGAAAGATGAGGTAGACTTTCTTCCATTCTTTCCGAAAGAATAGCCAGGCGATAAATGCCGGAAAGACCAAATGTAGAAAGTAATGGATGAATGGCTGCATAACTGCTTGCAAGTTTATCTTGTTTCGAAATCGTTGTTGAGGTTCGGAAAAACGGAGTCGCAAGTTATTCAAATTTATGAATCGGTCATCAAAGCCTTTCTTTGGTTTTTTCTATCTTCCCGCCACCAAAAACAAAATAACAATGCAACGAAAAGTATATTTTCTGTCAACTTGCGACACGTGTAAACGAATTATGAAGGAAGTTGGCGTGGACGACAGCTTTGAACAACAGGATATTAAGTTTAGCCCTGTCACCGACGAACAGGTGGAAGGGTTTTACAAACATACCGGTAGTTACGAGGAGCTGATCAACAAGCGCGCCCGTAATTTGAAAGATGTGCTGGCAGAAACTCCTGTAACGGAAGATGCCGATTATAAGAAGCTCTTGCTGATGGACTACACCTTTTTGAAGCGTCCGGTATTCGAGATCGACGGAAAGTTATTCGTCGGTAATGCCAAGAAAACTGTTGAGGAGATTAAAAGCGCATTGCATTAATTCCTTCAGATACTCACATAGTTGTTTCGGGTGTGTAAGGCATTGTTACATACTTTCGATTAATCTGTTCAGAAAAAATTTGAGGAAGATGGACAAGTAATTGCGGTTCTTCGACGACCAACTTCCGATGTTCGACGACCAATTGCAGTTCTTTGACAACCAACTTTGGGAGTTCGATTCTCAATAGCGGGAAAGTAATTCCCATTCATGGGAGTTCGACGATTGTTAGCTGGAGCTTGATTTCCGTTTGCTGGAGTTCGACGACTAATATAGGGAGTTGGACGATCAATTGCAGATGTTCGACAATCGTTTGCGGTAATATTCATTGAACTGTATGGTCGTGTTCATTAACCTGTGTCGTTGTTTTATTCGCCCTTATCGTTCTATCTTGAATCGATCTCAAAGGTAATGTTGGTGCTGTTTTACTGCAAAGAAAAGAGGCGCCGTTCGGCAACCTCTTCTTGTTTTAACCCCGCATTGATTTCCTGTCCTTCAAATGCGTATTGTAAGTTTTCAGTGGAATATCGTTTATGACTTCTGAATGTGAACCGAAGTCATGCTCAACGAGCCGGCCATGGCCTTGTCGTTGAAAAGTGAAATTTCTTCTTTTGCATCTTTCAAGCCAAGTACATAAAGTAATGGCAAAAAGTGGTCAGGACTCGGGATTGCCAAATTGAAGGCTGTTCCCTGCTGACGGTAATCTATCAACGCTTGGTGATTTCCATCCAATATCCATTCGTTCATTTTTGTACGGGCTTCTTCAGCCCAGTCGTACCCGTAACCGATGTCGTTCATGCGGTTCCAATCAACCATGCGCAGGTTGTGCACCAGGTTGCCGCTACCGATAATCAGTACGCCTTTACGCCGCAGTGCGGCAAGCTCGCGTCCCAACTCGTAGTGGTATTGCGGCCCTTTGGTGTAGTCAATGCTCATTTCCACTACGGGAACGTCGGCATTGGGGTACAGGTGTCTAATCACACTCCAGGCGCCGTGGTCGAGCCCCCATTGATCGGTTAGTCCGGCGTTTGTACTGGTAACCAACTGTTGCACCTCTCGTGCCAGCTCGGGGCTACCCGGTGCAGGGTACTGAACTTCGTACAGTGCTTTCGGGAAACCGCCGAAATCGTGGATGGTCTCCGGATGTTCCATTGCTGTCAGGAAGGTTCCACGTGTTTCCCAGTGCGCTGAGATCACCAAAATAGCTTTGGGCTTTTCAATTTGTGTACTGATGTCGTGGAAACTCCTGGTGAATTCGTTGTCCTCAATGGCATTCATTGGGCTGCCATGCCCCAGGAACAGCAGGGGCATTTGCTCTGTGCTGCCAAAGGACGATGTTATTTTATTTAGCTCATTCAGTTTCATAGCTGCTCCGGTAAAAGGAAGTAAGGACAGAGTTTTCAAAAATTGTTTCCGTTCCATACTCCGTTTTATTTACGATACTTGTTTTACAAATTGCATTTCAGCCTGGATTTTCACGTCTTCACTTACCAGTACACCTCCGGTTTCCAATGCTGCGTTCCAGTTCAGTCCCCAGTCTTTGCGGTTAATTTTACCTGCCAGCGAGAATCCGGCTTTTTCGTTACCCCATGGGTCTTTGTTAATACCACCAAATTCAACATCGAAAGTTACTTCTTTGGTTACTCCTTTGATGGTTAATAAACCGGTCAGTTTATATTCGTCGTCATCGACTTTTTTGAAAGATGTTCCTTCGAATTTTAATTCTTTGTAGTTTTCAGCATCAAAGAAATCGGCACTTTTTAAGTGGTTGTCACGGTCGTCGCTGTTCGTGAAAATTGAAGATGAATCGATGTTTGCGGTAATTTTTGACGTTTCTAAATCTTCCCCATCAACCGATGCATTGAAAGATTTAAACTCACCTCGTACATTCGAGATCATCATGTGTTTTACTTTGAATGTCAATTCGCTGTGTGCCGGGTCTAATGTCCAAATAGTTTTCATTTTCTTCTGTTTTTAAATTGTTTCTACTTTGCTTCGTTTTGTTGATACAAAGTTGCAACAAAGCCCCGGGCGGCGGGTAATACTTTTCGGAAAATGAGTTACAGATTTAGGAAATCAGCTTTTGCATCTCTTTTCGGAACTCGCTTGGTGTTTGGCCAGCTTTGCGTTTAAATACACTGGTGAAGTACGATTTCTCGTTGTATCCCAATTCGAATCCGATCTCTGCAATGGTCTTGTCGGTTGTCAGCAGCAGGTTCTTGGCTTCAATCAATTTTCGGGTTTCAATCAATTCCGATACACTTTGCTGCATGATGTTTTGGCAGATGATGTTGAGGTTCCGGCTGCTCATAAACAGTTTCTCTGCGTAAAACTCTACACCTTCGGGGCGGCGAAAGTTTGCCTCCAGGGTGAGCAGGAATGTTTTGAAAGTCGAACTCTGGGTTTTTACCAATTGCGATTGGTCTTGTTCCTTCTTTTTTCGCTCAGCGTCTACCATAGTAAATAAGGCACTTAATAAATGGCGGATGACCGAATAATCAGGGCTTGGTTCTTTAGACTCGTCTTCCATGAGCTGGCAAATCGTTTCGAGCCGCTTAAAGCATCGGTTTGTTGGAAGGGCGATTGTTGCATTATTATGGTAGTAGGCGTACAGTTGAAAGGTCGTTTCCGGAATAAACTCGCTGCGAAACCGAATCGCCCAGATGTTACATTTACCGTCCTTTGTATAGGGTATCACACGGTGTACTTTCCCCTTAGTGATAAAACTGACGTAAGGGGCGTCTACCTTTGTCGATTCAAAGTCGATAAAATGCTCCAACTGACCTTCTACGCCGATCAATAGTTCTTCGTAATCGTGGGTGTGAGGCTCGTTCTCCGAAGCTTGAATGCGCGCTACATCCTCTGTATGAAGCTGAAAAATATTGAATGTTTCCTCCATATTTTCATTTGTTACTCGTCAAGGTAAATTTAGTAACAACAATCTTGAAATTTGTGTTTATTCAAGAATCTTTATTCCCACCTATCTCTTTGGAGGTTTGCTCTCTAGTGAGTCGCGCTTTATTTTTTGTTGAATGAAGTTGGTAGGAGTAGCGAAAAAAGTGGCTTTAGGATTGAACTTCTGGCTTGTTTCTTTGTCGTTATAAGAGATTTTTTAATCTTTTTCTGTTTAATCAGTTTATGGAGAAACTTAAACATGAGGAAGCGGATGACGCAGCGGTAACCGACAACGTGAGTCAGGTCGATTATCGTTCAGTTATTACTGAATTTCATCGAAGAGTGGCTACGGTTACTTCGCACGGTCCCGCGAAAGCAGTGGAAAAACATCGGGAGCGGGGTAAGTTGCTGGCTCGCGAGCGTATCGACTTGCTGGTTGATCGGCGTTCGCCCTTCGTTGAATTGTCGTCTTTTGCTGCATACGGACAGTATGATGATGCTTTCCCCTCGGCCGGAATAGTGACCGGTATTGGGCTGGTGAATGGGCGCGAGTGCATGATTGTAGCCAATGATGCAACGGTGAAAGGCGGAACTTATATACGCGAAACAATTCGTAAACATATTCGGGCACAGGAAATTGCCATGCAAAACCAGTTGCCCTGTATCTATTTGGTTGATTCTGGCGGTATTTTTCTGCCGGAACAAGCACAGGTGTTCCCCGATCGATTCGATTTTGGGCGGGTATTCTTTAACCAGGCGCGCTTGTCCGCCGAGGGCATCCCGCAGATCGCAGTTGTGATGGGCTCTTGTACTGCCGGAGGTGCATATGTGCCGGCTATGTGCGACGAGACAATTATCGTTCGAAACCAGGGGACCATCTTCATTGGAGGGCCACCGTTGGTCAAAGCAGCAACCGGCGAAGAAGTTTCTGCGGAAGATTTAGGAGGAGGCGATGTGCACACAAAAATTTCAGGGGTGGCCGATCATTTAGCCGACGACGATGTGCATGCTTTGCGTATTTGTCGGGATCTGGTGTCTGGACTGCCGCGCGTGAAAAAGCGTGAAATAGATATTGCAGCTGCGGTTGAACCGGAGTTTCCCGCGGAAGAGTTGTACAATTATGTGTCAACCGATCTCAAAAAGCGCATTGATGTAAAAGCCATAACTGAACGTTTGGTTGATGGGGAAACTTTTCAGGAGTTTAAAGCTGAATACGGGAAAACTTTGCTAACCGGCTTTGCCCGGATTAAGGGAATTCCGGTTGGAATCATAGGTAACCAAAGTTTTCTTACTGCTGAGGCGGCTCGTAAGGGAGCTCATTTTATACAGTTGTGTAATCAACGGCAAGTGCCATTGTTGTTCCTGCAGAACATCAGTGGTTTTATTGTCGGCAAAAAATACGAACACGAAGGCATTGCTCGCGATGGCGCAAAACTGATCAATGCGGTGGCAAACTCTGCTGTTCCGAAAATTACGCTGGTTGTCGGTGGTTCCTTTGGTGCCGGAAACTATGCCATGGCAGGCCGTGCTTACGATCCTGATTTCTTGTTGATGTGGCCACACTCGCGGATTGCGGTTATGGGTGGAGAACAGGCGTCGGGCGTGTTGCAAACCATTGGTGGTAAGGAGAATGGTTTGATTGAGCAGTTTGAACAGGAAAGTACAGCCTACTATAGTTCATCACGCTTGTGGGACGATGGTATTTTCGATCCTGTAGATACGCGTGATTTATTGGGCTTTTTGTTTCGGGTAACGCTGAATCAGCCGGTAAAAGATGCCCGATACGGAGTGTTTAGAATGTAAGAAAGGAGTGTGAAATGAAAGAGTATCAAGATATAAAAGTTCAGGTTGATCATGATCGGGCCACGATTTTGTTGAATCGTCCTGAGAAGCACAATGCGCTGAATACAGCTATGATTACGGAATTACATGAGGCCTTGGATGAATTGGCGCAGAACGATGAAGTCAACTTTGTTGTGTTTGCGGGAGAAGGACGCTCATTTTGTGCTGGTGCAGATATAAGTTGGTTTGCTAACGCCGTGAATCGAGAAAAGTCAGAAAACTGGAATGAATATCTGCAGATGGCCGACTTGCTGAAAAAGATTTACAATTTTCCGAAAGTAACGATTGCAGTCGCGCATAAGAATGTGTTGGGCGGTGCCAATGGTTTGATTTCTGCCTGCGATTTTTCAATTGCTGAAAAATCAACTGCTTTTGCTTTTGGAGAGGTGAAGTTGGGAATCATTCCTGCTACTATTTTACCTTTTGTAGCAAAACGCCTTTCAACCCAAAATTTGAAGAAGCTGATGTTTTCGGGGGAACGGATTTGGACAACTGAAGCGCAGGCAATTGGCCTTGTTGATTTTGTTGCAGAAGACGGAGCCCGAATGACGGTTGTAAATAAGTTGATTGGTGAACTGCAAAATGTTTCACCCAATGCACTGAAAGCATGTAAACAGCTAATTCTGAAAGTCGATTCTGGTGAGGTGAGCACCGATAGCAGCGAATATACAGCAGCTGTTTTGGCCGAGTTGGTTGAGTCGCAAGAAGGGCAGGAAGGGCTGCGTGCATTTTTGGATAAACGAAAACCGGACTGGTCAGCCTTAAAAGTAACTGAAAATTGAAACGGAAATTTCATAAAATACTCATAGCCAATCGCGGCGAAATCGCTGTTCGGATAATTCGAACAGCGCAGCAAATGGGCATTCGAACGGTGGCAGTATATGCTTCTGATGATGCTCAATCGCTTCATGTGTTACAGGCAGATGAAGCTTTTTTATTAGATGGAAGTCTGTTGGCCGAAACCTATTTGAATCAGCAAAAATTGGTCGATCTGGCGCTACAGGCCTGGCGCTACAGGCTGGAGTCGATGCTATTCATCCCGGTTATGGATTTTTGTCGGAGAATGCTGCTTTTGCAAAGTTGGTAGAAGCGGCCGGTATTGCATTTCTTGGTGCAAAACCGGAGCAAATCGCCCTGATGGGAGAGAAAACCCGGGCCATTGATTTTGTGAAACAGTTAGGCGTTCCGGTGCTTCCGGGATTATGCGGAACGGTCGAAGAAATTCTATCCAATAGTCATTCATTGGAATTTCCTGTTTTGGTGAAAGCCGCTGCCGGAGGTGGTGGTAAAGGGATGCAAATTGTACAGCGAGCAGAAGATCTCGTTTCTGCATTACAACAGGCACAGCGCCAGGCGCAGGAGTATTTTAGCAATGGCGAGTTATTCGTCGAAAAGTACTTACCCAAAGCCCGACACGTTGAGGTTCAATTAATGGGTGATGGTTTAGGTAAAGCTGTTCACTTGTTTGAGCGCGACTGTAGTTTACAACGCCGCTATCAGAAAGTGGTTGAAGAAGCTCCGGCTGCAAATTTGTCGTCTGAAACCCGTGAGAATCTCCATCGATATACGTTGCAAATTGCGCAGGCTGCGAATTATCGCGGAGCAGGAACAATTGAGTTTTTAGTGGATGAACAGGAAAATTGCTGGTTTCTGGAAATGAACACCCGTTTGCAGGTGGAACATCCGGTGACCGAAGCTATTACAGGTTTGGATCTGGTTGAGTGGCAGCTTGAAATTGCCGCAGGAAATGGTCTCCCGTTGGCGCAGGACGATATTTTCGCTTGCGGTCATGCGATTGAAGTGCGGGTTTGTGCTGAAGATCCGGCGCAGCAGTTTCTGCCTTCGTCGGGCGAGCTTGTTGCCTTGCAGCTTCCTGATAATGGGCGTTGGGACAGCTTCGTATCTGAAGGGCTTTTATTGTCGCCGGCTTACGACAGTTTGTTAGGGAAATTGATTGTGCACGCTCCCAATCGGGAGCAGGCGATCAATCGGCTTGCTCTCTCATTGGATGTGTTACTATTGGGAGGCATCAAGACCAACCAGGCATTCCTGAAGACCTTGCTTCAACTGCATGCGTTTAGTGAAATGCAAATTCATACCAAGTATATTGAGCAAAATTTCCTGGAGCTCTTGGGGCATATGAGTCAAACAAAATCTAAGCAATCCAAATTAATTTCGGCGGTCGGTTATGTCTTGCATCATTTGTTGCGGGAATCGGTACCCGGTCAATTGGGTTATTGGCGTTTGAACCCGCATGTAGATTTACAAATTGATGGTGAAGCTTACTCATTTCAAATTCGGAAAGCAAAAAACAGCTACGCAATTCAATATAAAAATGAACCACATTCGCTTAGCGATGTTCAATACGCTGGTCACAGTATTTCATTCAAATTAGATGGAAAGGATGAGGTTGTGTTTTGCGTTGACAAAAACGATATGACCGAAGTACTGACGAAGACACATCGTTATGAGCTGACAAGTCGGCATGTGTCCTCACAAGTGAAGCTGAATAAGCAATCGCTTAATCGTAACGGAGAGTCCCAGTCGCGCATTGTTGCCGACTTGTTCGGAAAAGTTATTGATGTTTTCGTAACGCCTGGAGAGCGTTTGAAGAAGGGGCAAAACCTATTGGTTATCGAGTCCATGAAGACCGAATTTATGATTCAAAGTCCGGTTGATGCAGTGGTGAAAAAGATTCATGTAAGTAAAGGAAAGGTTGTGCAGGATAAGGAGGTTTTAGTTGATTTGGAGCAGAACTAAAGTGACCTCGGAGATTTGAATTAGACATTTTGACAAACAAACAATATAAAATTTCGGGTGGCTACCCGTTGGAAAAAACCATTTATGAACGCTTTATTAAAGAAAGTACATCACGAAGTTAGAGCTCGCGTGCGGGCTTTTGCTGAAGAGAAGATTAAGCCTGTGATTGGCGAATTTGAGGCCTTGGAGCAATTCCCGGTTGAATTGGTGAAGTCGATGGCAAGTATCGATGTTTTTGGTATGTATGCTCCTAAAGAGTATGGTGGACAGGAAACCGATTACTTGTCGTACATTATCGCTGTTGAGGAATTGGCACGGATAGACAGCTCTATGGCCGCAACTTTGGCTGCTCACAATTCGTTGGGAATCGGACCGATTTTAGCTTTTGGCACGGACGACCAAAAACAAAAATACATTCCGCAATTGTGTACAGCTGAAAACTTGTGGGCCTTTGGCCTTACCGAAGAAAACGCTGGATCGGATGCTCAGGGCGTTGAGACACAAGCGGTGGAAAAAGACGGTGGCTGGCTTGTTAACGGGCATAAGAAATACATCACCAATGCAGCCTCCGATTTGGTTGCAGGAATCAGTTTTGTGGCTCAAACCGGCACGCGTCCCGATGGGAAAAAGGAATTTACTACGTTCCTGGTTTCAAAAGGAGCGCCGGGTTATACCACAGAATTCATGAAACAGAAATTCTTGTGGCGCGCTGCTGATAACGGCATGGTTTATTTTAAAGATGTTCAGATTCTGGCAGAAAATCAGCTTGGAGAACGCGGACAAGGAATAAAAATCATGTTGAAGACGATCGATTCCGGTCGTTTGTCAATTGCAGCAATGGGGCTTGGTTTAGCACAGGGAGCTTACGAAATGGCTGTTGCGTTTGCGAAAAAACGGCAGCAGTTTGGCCATGCGATTTCGGGCTTTCAAACTATTGCATTCAAATTGGCCGATATGGCTACAAAAATTGAAGCTGCGCGAAATCTGCTTTACGATGCTTGTTGGTTGAAAGAGAATGAGCAGCCTTTTGGTACGCAGGCGGCGATGGCGAAACTGTATTGTGCCGAGGTTGCCAGTGATGTTGCCAGCGAAGCCATGCAGATTTTTGGAGGGGCGGGCTTCTTCCGAAACGACGAGTTTCCGATTGAACGTTTCTTCCGTGATCAACGCTTGTTATCGATTGGTGAAGGAACCTCGGAAGTGTTGCGTATGGTTATTTCGCGCGATCTTTTAAAACGAATGTAACTGTTCGTGGTTAGAGAGCAAGATGTCGATATAGATTTTGAACTAAATATGGGGTGATAGGCAAATGCAATGGTTACATTTGCCTGTTACCTTTTATAGACGCAAATGGACAAAGACCGAAAATTAGAGCATATTCAGATGGCCTATGATTCGAAGACCGGTTACCCGGAGCAGGATCGTCGTTTTATTTATGAACCTTTGTTATCCGCTCATCCTGATAAAGAGCCTACAGCATTTCCTTTTTTAGGAAAGATGATGAAAGCTCCGATGTGGGTTTCAAGCATGACTGGGGGAACAGGCATTGCTCGCAATATTAACCGTAATCTGGCAATGGCATGTCGTGAGTTTGGCTTGGGGATGGGTTTGGGCTCGTGCCGGAAAATTCTTTTCGATAAAACGTATTGGGCGGATTTTGATGTGCGTGATCTAATCGGTTCTGATCAACCGTTTTGGGCAAATCTGGGGATTGCGCAGGTTGAGCAATTGCTGGCCAGGAAAGAGGAGCAGGCAATCGTTGACCTTGTTGGCAATCTTCGCGCTGATGGCCTGATCGTGCATGTCAACCCGCTGCAGGAGTGGTTTCAGCCGGAAGGCGATTCGATTTCGCAGCGGCCTCTGGAAACCATTCAACAACTGATGAGCACGGCGAAAATTCCGATGATTGTTAAAGAAGTTGGACAGGGGATGGGGCGCGAGAGTTTGAACGAATTGTTGCAGTTGCCTTTGGAATCCATCGAGTTTGCTGCTTACGGAGGAACGAACTTTTCGAAACTGGAAATGATGCGTCAGGATGATGCGATGCAACAGCTTCATCAACCATTCGCGTTTGTTGGACAGACCGCCGATCAGATGTTACACGACGTGAACAGCATCATGGATGAGCAGCAGATCGCCTGTAAATCGCTGATTATATCGGGTGGCGTGAAGAACTATCTCGACGGCTATTATTTAGTTTCCAAGAGTAAGTTGCCCGCGGTTTTCGGAATGGCGTCAGCTGTACTGCAACATGCGACGGGAGATTATTCCGAAACGAAGATTTATATCGAAAATTTGCTGAAAGCTTATCGACTGGCTGAAGCTTATTTACGTGTAAACCCAAATTATGAAGGACAATAAACCAATATCCGGATTCTCAAAACTCAGCAAAACCCAAAAGATTGACTGGCTGGTTCAGCAATTGAAGTTGAATACAGAGACTGCTAATTTTTTGGCTGATTTTGAATCGAAAAATCAGGATGCTCAGGCAGTCATCGCTGATTTGAGTGAGAATCATCTGTCTAATTTCCATTTCCCGTTTTGCATTGCTCCCAATTTCTTGGTCAACGGAGATTATCTAGTGTTTCCCTTTGTAACTGAAGAGAGTTCTGTGGTTGCAGCCTTAGGAAAAGCGGCAGGCTTTTGGGCTAATCGAGGCGGATTTCACGCCGAAATTATCGGTACCGAGAAGAAAGGACAACTGCACTTTTCATGGACGGGAGATCCGGAAAAGCTGAAAAATCATTTTGCGCAAGTTGAAGAGAGGTTGCGGAAAGATACAGCTTCGATCACGCAGAAAATGGAAAAACGCGGAGGCGGAATCAATACCATTCAACTAAAATATTTACCTGAAATCCTTCCGAATTACTACCAGCTGGATGTTTCGTTTGAAACCCGCGATGCAATGGGGGCCAATTTTATTAATTCGAGCCTGGAGCAATTTGGTAAGAGTCTTAAGCTTTGGTTTTCTGAGCAAAAGGATTGGGCAGCAGAGGAACGTGATGCTGAGATAATCATGGCCATTCTTTCAAACTACGTGCCTGATAGCCGGGTTCGCGTTTGGGTGGAATGCCCCGTTGAGCAACTAGCGGAAACAAGCGATGTAGCAAGTGCAAAACGCTTTGCCGAAAAGTTTGTGCAAGCTGTGCATATTTCGCGTAACGATGTGTCCCGAGCTGTGACGCAAAACAAAGGCATTTTCAACGGGGTAGATGCCTTGGCTCTGGCAACAGGTAATGACTTTCGGGCAATTGAGGCCGGAGGACACGCTTTTGCTGCTCGAAACGGTAAATACGCGGGTTTAAGTGAGGCTCGGATCGAAAATGGAGATTTTCGTTTTTCGATGGAACTTTCGCTGGCGGTCGGTGTTGTTGGGGGTGTCACTGCTTTACACCCGATGGCTCGCCTGGCGATGCAAATTCTGGAGCAACCTTCGGCTGAAGAGTTGATGCAATATCTGGCCGTTGCTGGTTTGGCATCCAATTGGTCGGCAGTGAGGGCTTTGGTTACCACAGGCATTCAACAAGGGCATATGAAGATGCACCTGAGTAATATTTTGAATACACTAAAGGCGACGGATGAACAAAAAGCCTCCGCCAGACTTTATTTTGATAAGAGGGAGGTTAGTTTTTCCGAAGTAGAGCAATTTCTGAAAAATGATGCAGGAAATTAAAGTAATGAAAGAAAGTTACCAGGCACATGGTAAGTTGCTGTTGACAGGAGAGTATTTTGTGCTTTGCGGAGCCAAATCGATTGCTTTGCCGTTACAGTACGGACAGCGTATGGAGGTGAGTCAGGGGAAGGAGGACGGAATTCTGAGCTGGAAAGCTTTTATGCAGGAAGGACTTTGGTTTTCCTGCGATCTGCGGATGCCCGATTTCAAAATTGTGAATAGCTCAGACACGGAGAAAGCTGTTATTTTGCAGGAGGCCTTCCTGGCGATTCGAGAACTAAATCCCGGGTTTTACCCGGGTAACTCGCTGGACGTTCATACCCGTATCGATTTTAATAATCAATGGGGGTTGGGCAGTAGCAGTACGTTGATTGCAAATCTTGCGAGCTGGGCACAGGTTGATGCTTTCAAATTGAATGAAATGATCTTCCATGGAAGTGGTTTCGATATAGCTTGTGCGACAGCGAATGGTCCAATTTTTTATACACGTAAACAAGCTCCTGTTCCTGTAAATTTAGATTATCTCTTTCTGGATAACCTCTATTTTATTTATTCTGGTTCCAAAAAAAGCACACGTAACGAAGTTCGTCGTTTCCTGAATGAAGGGGAGGTGACCTCGCAACAAGTGGCTCAAATGAATCAATTGTCAGAGGCATTTGGTACAGCCAATAAGTTGGAGGACTTACTGAAATTGATTGCGGAACACGAAAAAATGGTTGGCTCGCTGTTGGAGCACCCCACGGTTAAGACTCAGTATTTCTCTGATTTTAATGGAGAAGTGAAGTCGTTGGGCGCCTGGGGGGGCGATTTTTACCTGGTGGCTACGCCAATGAACGATCGTGATGTGCTGAATTATTTCAAACAAAAAGGTTTGCGTGTGGTGTTCCCATGGAGGGAATTGGTGTTGAACGAACGATAACATTCTCATGACTACTTATACTTCAAGCTGGCTTTGTCCGTCTAATATTGCTTTAGTTAAATATTGGGGGAAAAGGCCGGAACAATTACCGATGAATCCGTCACTGAGCTTTAGTTTGAAGAAAGCTCGTACTCGAACTACGGTGAATTTGGGACCTTCTAACTTGAGGCGACTAGAGTTTTTGTTCGAAGGGAAAGAATCGCCTTTTGTGGCACGAATCGAAAAGTATCTCGATAAGCTGTCGATTGAGTTACCTTGGATCAATGATTTTTCATTCGAGATAAGCAGCGAAAACACCTTTCCGCATTCGACCGGAATTGCTTCTTCTGCGTCTGCTTTTGGTGCGTTGGCGCTTTGTCTGGCCGATTTGGATCGTCAGATTAGTGATAGCGAACCAGAGGGGGACAAGTTCTTGCAGGCAGCATCGCGTTTGGCGAGGATGGGAAGTGGCAGCGCTGCTCGTTCTGTTTATGGTGGTTTTGCCTGGTGGGGGAAATCGGCTGTACTGAAAGGTTCAACAGATTGCTATGCGATTCCGGTTTCCGAGCAGATTCATAAAAGCTATTTTTCACTTTGTGATGCGGTATTGTTGGTGGATTCGAAGAAGAAACAAGTATCGAGCTCAGCAGGGCATGAGTTGTTAAGTAGTCATCCGTATCGAGAGTCAAGGATATCTCAGGCGAACCAGACAATTGAAAAACTTTACGAATTGATGCAAGCTGATAGAAACCGAATGGCTTTTATCGACTTAGTTGAACAGGAAGCGCTAAGCCTGCATGCCTTAATGATGACATCAACGCCATCATTTTTGCTTCTGAAGCCGGGAAGTCTGGAGATCATTGAAAAGATTCGCGACTTCCGGCAGCAAACGGGACTTCCGGTAGGTTTCACGATTGATGCGGGACCGAATATTCATCTACTTTATTGGCAAGAAGACCAGGAAGCAGTTCGTGCATTTATTCGAGCTGAGCTGCTGTATCATACCGAGAGTGGTGCGTGGTTGGACGATCGAGTGGGAGATGGACCTGTAAAACTTTAAGCAATGAAGAAGTATCCAGCGAAATTACTCTTGTTTGGTGAATATGGATTGATGTTTGGTGCACAGGCATTGGCGGTTCCTTTTCCTAGTTTTAACGGGTATTTCGCGATGTCCGAAGCTTATAATCGAACAGACAAACAAGCTCAAAGTATCGCGGAGCTTAAAAAATTTGCGGCGTGGTATCGGGATAGTCAAGCCGGTGATCGAATGAACTTTTCGCTAGAGATCGATCAGTTGGAAGCCGATCTGGACACAGGTGTTTACTTTGAATCTGATATTCCGTTACAATATGGAGTTGGCAGCTCAGGCGCGCTTTGTGCCGCCTTGTTCGATCATTACAGCAAGTTTTCAAAAAAATACAATACGAAAGACTTGCAGCAGGATCAGGTTTTCAAACTAAAAGCCGATTTTGTGATTTTGGAATCTTACTTTCATGGCAGAAGTTCGGGCTTAGATCCTTTGGTTGCTTTTCTGGACCGTCCGATTTGGATGGTGGATGGGAAAATAGAATTGATTGATCTATCATTGAAAGAACAGCCGTGGACAGTGTATTTAATTGATACAGGAACGACGAGTGCAACTTCTCCCTTAGTGAAAATCTTTGTAGAAAAAATGGAGAATGAAGAATTTGCGATAGCCTTTCGCGAACATTATTTGCCGGTTAATAATCTCTTGATTGATGCTTTTACAAAAAATGATTGTGATCAATTTTTTCTGAGTTTGGAGCAGGTACACGATTTTCAAAGAGCAAACTTTAGGGAAATGTTACCTGATACACAATTGCCGTTGATCCAAAAACTGAAAGAGCGCGGGATTCTTGTTAAATTGCTGGGATCCGGAGGTGGTGGCTTCCTAATTGCTTTCGCACCGGCTGGAGTTGAGTTTCCGGATATAAAAGAAAGTTTCCGGATTTTCTGATTTGCATCATCGATCCGGAAACTGGATTCTAAAACTAATTATGCTTTTGCGTCTTGTTTCTTCGGGTTGCGTCCTTGCGAACGTCGTTGGTTGTTACTTCGCTGGTTGTTCGGTTTACGGTGCCTTTTGTTATTATTGCCTTTTTTCTTTTCAACCAAAGACATATCGACGGTTCCAACATTCATCTCATTCGCAGGAGCTTCATCTTCGCCGATGTAACTGTTAAGCGAAGGCTTTTTACCTCGCTTGTTCAACTGGATGATTGATTTTACATCTTTCAGATCAAGAACAACCGGTTTATTTGTGTGTGCATTTTCAACAGTATACCAGATTTTTTTGCTAAGAATATCTGTCTTTAGGTGCTTCGCGAGGCCTTTTTCTGTTTCGAGAGTTAATAACTCAACCGGGAAATCCTCTTGAGCTTCCAAGTAGCTGTCGAGCTCATACATTAGGCAGCATTTCAGTTTTCCGCACTGGCCCGCCATTTTTTCGGCATTAGGCGATAACCCTTGTTTAAGCGCAGAATCGGAAGTTACGCTCGAAAAGTCGGTACGCCAGCTCGAGCAGCAAAGTTCTCTGCCACAGGAACCAATACCGCCAACACGACCTGCCTCCTGGCGTGCCCCAATTTGTTTCATCTCAACTTTAATCTGAAATTCACGAGCATAGCGCTTAATCAGCTCCCTGAAATCGACCCGCCCGTCAGCGATATAGTAAAAGATTGCTTTTGAGCCGTCTCCTCTAAACTCGACATCGCCGATTTTCATATCCAGCTTAAGCTCGGCTGCAATTTGCCGCGAACGAACCATAACTGCATACTCCCGTTTCTTGGCGTCTTCCCATTTTTGCTTATCGGCGTCGGTTGCCTTGCGGTAAATTTTATTCCAGCTGTATCGGTCGGGGTGGTTTACTTTACGCTCGAATTGTTTTTTTGCAAGTGTACCGGTGAGGGTTACAACTCCAACGTCGTGTCCTGGAGTACAGGCTACAACAACCAGGTCGCCCACTTTTATCGATAGTAAATCTTCGTTCTTGAAAAATTCTTTATGTGTTCCTTTAAAACGTACTTCAACAATCTTTGTCAAGTGGCTGGTATCAGGCAAATCCTTCAACCAGTCGTGTGTAGTCAGCATTTCAGGACGGTTACTGTCCATTTTCATGGCACATCCATTACATCCCATATTCTTCCTTTTTTTATTAATTCAGACAAAAATATCTAAATTAAGATGGTTTCCTATATTAATCGAGTCTAAATAAAGAATTTTTTAAACGGTGTAACCCAAAAACTATTTGCATCGAATAAGAAAGAAAAAAAATTATGAACCTTTCGAACATAATTGCAAACTTAAATTTTTGGGCGGTGATTGTAGCTGCTCTCAGTACGTTCGTAGTTGGCAGTCTTTGGTATTCCCCAATTCTGTTTGGCAAGAAATGGATGGAGTTGAACGGTTTTACTGAAGAATCGATCAAGGACGGGCGCTATACAATGGCTACTATTTTTGGAAGTTCGTTTATTGCTGCCTTGTTTGCGGCTTTTGCGATGGCAATGTTTATGGGACCTGAAAGCAATGCCGGGTTTGGAGTATTTGCCGGCTTTATGATTGCTTTGTTCTGGATTGCCACCTCTCGTTTGACGACTGCCTTATTTGAGCAACAGAAGATATCTCTTGTTTTGATTCATGCGGGATATGATTTAGTTTCGTACATGGTCATGGGGGCAATAGTAGGGGCATGGTAAACCGATTAATTTGAAAGGGTGAGATGATCTACGAATACAATTGACAATTAAAAATATTCATGGAGTTTCACAGTCTGGTGGCTTTTTATTTCTTTTGAATAAAAAAATTGTGAAACAAATACTCCTTTTGGTTGCTATTGTAGCAGGCCTGTCTCTAAGATCGTATAGTCAGAATATCGTGTTGAGTGATCAAGCCGAGATCAGCGTGATGACATGTGGCGTTAGTGATCTGATTCACGCTATTTACGGACATACAGCAGTTCGTGTGAATGACCCCGTCAAACATTTCGATGTGGTTTTCAATTTTGGCGTGTTCAGTTTTCGTGAGCCAAACTTCGTTTATCGATTCGCCAAGGGAAATGCCAATTATATGCTTGCTCCGGAACGCTATAGCGATTTTTATGAGGATTATGGTCGTAATGGGAGGAGTATTCAGGAACAAGTTCTGAATTTAAGCCCGGAGGAGAAACAGCAAATGCTGAATTTTCTGATTAATAATGCCAAGCCGGAGAACAGGGAGTATCGCTACGATTTCTTCTTTGATAATTGTGCCACCCGCGTGCGTGATTTAGTTGAGAAACAAGTTGAAGGCCAGCTTGTATTTCCGACTAAAAATGAGGGAATGACTTTTCGCCAGCACGTAACCAAATATCAGCAAATTTTGCCATGGACAAACTTTGGTATTCAACTCGTTTTGGGAAGTCCTGCCGATCAGGTTGCATCAGCGAATGAGGAGATGTTTTTGCCGCAGTATTTGTTTAAACATTTTGCCGGAGCAAAGGTGGAAACTAATGGGGAGAGTCATCCCTTGGTTTTGAAGACGAATATGATTTATGAGGCTAAGGAGAAGACGGTTTCAAAGCTTGTCATTTATTCTCCGGAGTTAATCCTGTTTGTACTGTTTCTTTTGGTAGGCTTAATCACTTTCAAACAACTGAAAAGCAGAAAAGTGAATTATGCGATCGACTACGTTCTTCTGTTTGTAAACGGGCTAATCGGGGTCGTATTGTTGTGGTTTTTCTTGTATTCGGAGCATCCGGAAATGAAAGCCAATTACAACCAGTTTTGGGCGATTGGCTTAAACTTGCCTTTTTTGTTCCTTTGGATGATCAAGCCAGTTCGCGGGGTGTTGCGGTGGTATTGGGTGGCTCTTTCTGTTTGGCTTTTGTTGTTTTTCCCGCTTAGTTTGGTTTTACCCCAACATTTCGACACGGGGTTTTATTTGTTAACAGCAATGCTGCTTTGCCGGTCGTTAGTGCATAGTCGTTTCCTGCTTACCCGAAACTAGTTTCTCTTGACTTCTGTCGGTGACGGCTGTATGATGCTGATCGTTTGTTGATTTGTGGTAACTTGTTGAAAAGTTTCACAGAACAAGTTGGTAAGCCTTTTCAAACTTGAAAACACTCCTGTATCTTTGTTGGCTAAGCACAAAAACGAGAAGGATTTGGCGAACGAAAAGAAATATGTAGAAACCCCTTTGATGAAGCAATACTATGCGATTAAAGGGAAGCATCCGGATGCTATTTTGTTGTTTCGGGTGGGTGACTTTTATGAGACTTTTGGTGATGATGCGGTGAAAGCTGCAGAGATTTTAGGAATTACCCTAACCCGCCGGGCGAACGGATCGGCCAGCTATGTTGAGTTAGCCGGATTTCCGCATCATGCGTTAGATACTTACTTGCCTAAGCTGGTTCGGGCAGGGCAGCGCGTTGCTATTTGCGAGCAGCTTGAAGATCCCAAAATGACGAAAAAGATCGTTAAGCGAGGGATCACCGAGTTGGTAACGCCTGGTGTTTCTATCAATGACAATATTCTTGAACATCGTGAAAATAACTTTCTGGCGTCGGTTCATTTTGACAAGAAGGTGGCAGGGGTCGCTTTTCTCGATATTTCAACAGGGGAATTTTTAACTGCCGAAGGAAGCTTTGAGTATATTGATAAACTGTTGAATTCATTTAAACCCAAGGAGGTTTTATACCAGAAAGGAAAGGGAAATGAATTCACTGAGCACTTTGGAGGGAAGTTTTACACCTATACACAGGACGATTGGGTTTACACGGAGGATGCAGCAAACGATCGCTTACTGCGACATTTTGAAACAAAATCGTTGAAAGGCTACGGCGTTCACGAATTGAACTACGGGATTATCGCGTCGGGGGCCATTTTGCACTACCTGGATCTTACCCAGCATACTCAAGTACAACATATTACTGCGCTTTCCCGCATTGAAGAGGACAAGTATGTTTGGCTCGATCGATTTACCATTCGGAATCTCGAGTTGTTTGGAATCATAAACGAAGGTGCAAAAACCTTGGTGAATGTGTTGGATAAGACCATCTCGCCAATGGGATCTCGCATGCTGAAACGTTGGATTGCGCTTCCTTTGAAGGATGTGACGGCCATAAACGAACGTTTATCTGTAGTCCAGTATTTTACAGCAACAGAGGTTGAGATTGAGGAACTGCAGGCTCATCTTCGCCAGATCGGTGATCTGGAGAGGATTATCTCCAAAGTCGCTGTTGGTCGAATTAATCCGCGAGAAGTAGTTCAGTTGAAAAATGCATTATTCGCAATAGAACCAATCAAACAATATGCGGCAAAGGTTGATAATCCGGTCTTGAACCGTTTTGCAGAGCAACTCAATCCTTGTCTTTCCATTCGCGAGCGGATTGACCAGGAAATTACCAACGATCCACCGATGTTGCTGCATAAAGGGAACGTGATAAAAAACGGCGTTTCCGAGGAGTTGGATGACTTGCGTAATATTCAATATTCGGGAAAGGACTATCTGACTCAAATGCAGGAGCGGGAATCAGCCAAAACCGGTATCCCATCCCTGAAAATTGCATTCAACAATGTTTTTGGATATTACATTGAGGTTCGTAACACGCACAAAGATAAAGTTCCGGCAGACTGGATTCGGAAACAGACCTTGGTGAGTGCTGAACGTTATATTACGGAGGAGTTGAAAGAGTACGAAAGTAAAATTTTGGGCGCAGAAGAAAAGATTCTGTCGTTGGAAGGAAAGCTCTTCAATGATTTGGTGATTGCTTTGGCAGAATATATCCAGGCTGTTCAGTTAAATGCAGTAGTTATTGCACGGCTTGACTGTTTACTTTCTTTTGCAAACTGTGCCCTTCAGAATAATTACTCGAAGCCGGAGGTGAATGATACAAAGGTAATCGAGATTAAGGACGGAAGACACCCTGTGATTGAGCAGCAGTTGCCGATTGGTGAAGAGTATATTGCCAACGACGTTTTCCTTGATCATGACGATCAGCAGGTGATCATTATCACAGGGCCCAATATGGCAGGTAAATCGGCATTGTTACGCCAAACAGCATTAATTGTATTGATGTCGCAGATTGGTTCGTACGTGCCCGCAAAATCAGCCAGCATTGGCTATGTCGATAAGATATTTACCCGGGTCGGAGCCTCGGATAACATTTCGCTGGGTGAATCAACATTCATGGTTGAGATGAACGAGGCAGCGAGTATCTTAAATAATCTCTCAGATCGCAGTCTGATTCTGTTGGATGAGCTTGGACGCGGTACCTCTACTTACGATGGTATTTCGATTGCCTGGTCGATTGTTGAGTATATTCACGAACATCCGCAGGCTAAGGCAAAAACGTTATTTGCAACGCATTATCACGAGTTGAATGAGATGGAGAAATCATTTGGACGGGTGAAGAACTATAATGTGAGTGTGAAGGAAGTCGGAAATAAGGTGATTTTCCTTCGAAAGTTAGTTCGTGGCGGAAGTAACCACAGTTTTGGTATTCATGTGGCACGAATGGCCGGTATGCCGCCTTCTGTTGTAAAACGGGCTGATGAAATCCTGGTCCAGTTGGAGGGTGATAATCGAAAGGAAAGTTTAGCGAAACCTTTAGATGGGATGGCCGAGAAGCGAGAAGGCTTTCAATTAAGCTTTTTTCAGATGGATGATCCGGTTTTAAAGGCCATTCGGGATGAGATTCGTACCCTTGATATCAACAATCTGACACCAATTGAAGCATTAAATAAATTAAATGAGATCAAGAAACTCTCTGGTTTAAAGTAGCTTCTGTTGTAGTGGCCAAAATTGGCATCAAAAATTGAAACTTTATTTTTGGAGAAATGAAAATTAGCAATATATTTGCATCGCTGTTACGGAAACGGGCAGCGAAAAAGTTCTAAAAGTATTTTGCGAGAGTAGCTCAGTTGGTAGAGCACAACCTTGCCAAGGTTGGGGTCGCGGGTTCGAATCCCGTCTCTCGCTCCATTCCAGGATGCCCGGATGGTGGAATCGGTAGACACGTTGGACTTAAAATCCAATGATCATTACGATCGTGCGGGTTCAAGTCCCGCTCCGGGTACAATACTTTTATAACTTATATTGCGAGAGTAGCTCAGTTGGTAGAGCACAACCTTGCCAAGGTTGGGGTCGCGGGTTCGAATCCCGTCTCTCGCTCCTAAAAAAAGAAAAAGTACTTCAATCTCTGAAGTGCTTTTTTCGTTTATGCCTATTTGAAATGATTGATCAAGTTTGTCAAGACTGCGTCGTCGACTTTGAAAATCGTTCCGTGACGAGTTCCTTCCGGGAAGCTAATAGAGTCGTTGATGGTTTCCCATGTTTTCTGATCGGTTGAGCGAATAGCTCCCATATGGTGGCGGGTATATTCGTCGTAATACACGATCCAGGCACCGTCTACGTCTTCTACTGTAGGTCCTTCTACCCAATCAGGGGAAATTGGTTCAGACGCCAATTTATAGCCTCCATAGAGGGATTTGCTTTTGGCAATACGGATATGCTTTTTGGCCGGATTGCGTGTCTCATCCTTCAGAAACATCAAGTACACACCATTGATTTTTTTGATGACTGCATCAATTACGTTGAAACCTTCGTCGTAAAGTAGGTTCGTTGGTGAGAAATTAGTGAAGTCTTTAGTTGTGGTGTAATACATGCGGTGGTTGTAGCCGCCGTCTCCCTGGCTTTCTCCTTCGTCAAATCGTCCGGGGATAGTTGTTGCCCAGTAAATCATGTATTGGTCGTTGTCGGCGTCATAAATGATCTCCGGAGCCCAACAGTTCCGAGCAGTTGGCTCATCGGCCATAACCGGCACAAATTGTTGTTCGGACCAAGTGATTAAATCGTCAGAAGAAGCATAGCCAATGCCAAGGTCATTCCAGCTTACTGTCCATACCATATGGAACTTTTTGTCTGGTCCTTCAATAATGCACGGGTCGCGCATTAGTTTGTCATCGGCTACAGTTGGCGTTAAAACCGATTTGTCGTCGTTTAAGGCCTTGAAATGATAGCCATCATAACTGTAGGCAAGGTGTAGGCCATCTTGTCCGTTGTTTTTAAAATAGGAGAACATGTAAGCCTGTTTTGGAGTTTTAGTACAGGCTGTGCATGCTAGTGTAATCACCAGCGTTAGTAGTAGTAGATTTTTCATTTAGTAATATGCTTTTTCTCAAAAATAG
>QKCF01000200.1 GCA_003246935.1 Sunxiuqinia sp.
GAAACATAGCAAGATTAGTAAACTGAAAATAACCAGAACCACCGACCAGTTGAAATGAACGAGCAGCCAGGCTCCCAAAAAACGGCCACTCGCACGGAGTACGAAAAAGATCGTTAACGCGTAGGTCGCGATCAACACAAGGTTGCCTTCATACTTTGAAATTAAAGTCGGCATCCAAACATAAACCGCACATTCAACTGCAACGTAGAGAAAGGCACCAATTGAAAAGCCTAAAGCATAGGGGTCTTTCAGCATCGACAAAGCAGCTTTTAGATTAACAGCTTCTTCTGTTGTTTTTATCGTTTTGGGATATTCCACCAACAAAGCCAAAATAATCAGGACAACACACAACGTCCCGGCAACAACATACAGAAATTGCCAGGCAACACCTTTGCTCAGAAAATTAGTGACAATAAAAGGACCTATAATAGCCCCCACTGCGAAAAATCCCTCCACAGCATTCATCATGGACGTATGTTCCCGTGTTGATTTACTGATATCTCCGATTAATGCCAATGCCCCGGTTTTGAATACTCCGATAGCCAAACCACCAATAGCCATGAGGCTCAGGATGAAGCCAAAGGTGTTCGCAACGATATATAAATAGGAGTTAACGGCAAAAATGGCCAGACCAAGTATGATAGTTACCTTCCTACCCAGCTTATCAGCCAGGAAGCCCAAAAAAACACCTGCCAGCGCTATGGCGATCATCGGCGTATAATGCATAAAACCTGCAGCGGTCATACTCACCTGAAACTGTTTCATCACTTCCGGTATGATCACGCCCACTGCATCGGTCGTCATGGCAAACATCATAAACATGAGAAAGGTCAGCCACTTGATAACAGCTAAATTTTGTCCGCCCTGTTTTTGTGAACCTGTATTCATAAGTATTGGTTTAATCGTTTTTGTATGCTGTAATCAACTCTCCGATTTAAGAAAGAAAATTACGTTTTTGAATCCTATTATCCTTGCTGATAGACAACATAGCCCTCTTCATCAAGCCCAGTAATCTTAAATGAAAAATCTAATAGGTTGGCTTCTAATGTTGCTATACAATCATTATTCATCCATTCTAATTTCAATAGTTCCGACGTAGAGCCCAGAATTTGCAATCGTGCATCAAAGCCAAATGCAGGGAAACTATTCCGAAACTTCAACATCGTTATTTGTTTCTGAACGATATCCGCCTCAACAATTTGGGAAGCCTTATTAAGATCCAGATTTGTCCGGTTGATTTCCTTGTGACCTCCGGGACCAGCTTTTGCAACAGCCTCGTGATCGTTCTTTCCTGCCAAAAGATCCAGATACCAAACCTGGGGCTTCCCTGGCATAAACAGTTGTATTGCCCGGGCTAAAAGAAGTTTGGCTTCGTCCTCCCCCAAGGCGCTGTAATAAGTTGCATTTACCTGGTAATACATGTTCTTTTGGCCATGCAAATCTTTCACATATCCCCCACGCTGAACAACCGTATCAATTAAATTTTGAATTTGCTCGTCGGTTAATAAACCTTTCAAATCAAGCAGAGGGATACCATCGTGACAGCCCAACATGTTTACAACTCGAATGTCCTTTTCCAGCATGTCCTCAATCCACTTGACCAGAACTTCGTTGGTATTTCGTTCAAAGGCATCAATGATCAAACCAGGCAAAAAGAAATCGTAGGTTAGATAACCTTTATCCGCTAATTTCTCGTGAATCTTTTCTTCGTACTTTGAATGAATCTCGGGTAAAAGCGTCAAATCGTATTTATCAGCCATTTTTTTGATTCCCTCCAAAAAGTCCCAGGTTCCCGGATCATTCAGGAAGTTTTTCGACCCCGGCTCTTTGGGCGCGTAAGCAAAGGCATCTAGCCGTATAATCTCGGCCCCGTAGCCGGAGAGTTTCTTCAATGTATCCTCATAAAACTCCCATACCAACGGCGACTTAATATTCAGATCCATTTGCCCCAGATATTTCCGTCTGGATTCAAGTACATCGATCACGTCATTGCGATAACGAGTAAACTTGCCAAAATCAATCTCCGATGGCACCTTTCCTTCATCCAAAGACGCATTGACTGCTTCGGCCAGTTTTTGGGCCACACTATATTGAACGTCCATTTCCCTCATGAGATCCTGGGCATCGATCTTTCCGTATTTAACCTCCTGATAGAACGTATTCCAATACGGAACCTCTTTCCCGTCGGGCATACGAACCATCAGAATGGGCAATCCCGGTTTGCGGAAAAACATATCTTTGATGTATTCGGAATCCGGTTGAACATAGCCCTCATCGGTCATTTGTCCGTAGCCATCCCAAAATTTATTCCATTGAATGAAAAAGTCTTTATAAGCCGATTTCTCTCCGTTCTTCAAGATATCCTGAAACTGAGCCGAGAGCACTGAAGCATGATTCAGCACAAAATCAAACTTGAGCGCAATGTTCATTTTTTTCAGCTCATCCAAATCATCGGTCGAAGCATAGAGCTCATTCAATTCGTAATCAATCACAGAAAATCCCCTGTCCAAATCGGTATTGAAAACGCTGGGCAAAATATAGAATGCCTGAAACGCATCGTCCAATTCTGATTTTTGCATGAAATGAACAATGTCCCCCAGCGTTCCGCCGATACTATCAGGATATGCATTCAGCATAGGACCCGATTTAACGAGTTTCTTCGTACTTATTTGTTGTGTCGCCATAACTTCTCCGATTTAATTGTCCTCTTTTGTCATCAGCTTCAAAAATTCATTGTAGCTAATCAGTTCCCCGCCCTTTGTCAATATCAGTTTCGCTTTAGATGCCTGCGATACTAACAGCTGCTGCTCCAGTTCCAAAACGGTTGTAATAAAAGGGCTGTCTGTTCCACCATCCCGGTTACGAGCTTTACGGTGTTCCAGTGTTTCTTGAGGAGTACTGTTTAGCAGAATCGGAATGTCTACTCCTAAAAGGTTATCGTTATTACCATGAGTCCATTCAATAACCAGGATATTCTTTCCCGTAAAATCAACAGCATCATACCACAGTTCGGTCTCTTCCCTTCCCATTCGTTTCAAACATATTTCGGACGCTCCGTTTTTGAACTGTGAAATAATTCCGGTCAGCTCTTTAAAATCGATTTCGTTATTCGTACCCAGGTAATTTTTAAGCCCATTGCGGCCTGCTTGTTGATAAACGGCAAGCCATGGGTAACGTTCCACATTAACAGGATTCGAATCTTGATCATCCAGCTGAATGGATTTTAGAATTTCCTTTCGCTCTTCGATGTACTGACCGTTCGCAATCAATCCGTCAATTCCACTTTTTCGAAAAATACGGAAGCGTTCTGCATCATTGTATTTTGGTAAACGGTGCGGATAATTGTCGCCAGATAAGGTATAGCATCCCAAGCCCATTTGATTCAGATAATAAGAAAGCAACGAAGCAGTCTCAGACTTCCCCACGCCAGATCCGCCACAAACAACCACGACAGCTCGTTCGTGCGGGTTGCTTTCCAATACAGGCAACAAGAGTTCAATCAACTTTGGAAAAATAATTCCGGATTTACGAATATGCTCCTCACCAATCTGAACCTTATCTCCGGGCATGTCCCCCTTAGGAATACTTTCAGCATTCCGTATTTCTACCGGGCTCCATGGTAAGCTTTGTTTAATCTTTTCAACCAAACTCATTTTAGTTTCGTCATTTGTAGCCATAAACTCTGAGGATCTGTCGTTATTTGATATCATAGTCAGGATAGTCTTAATTATTATTCGCTAATTTCTGATCGGCAAAAGGAAATCCGGAGTCGAAACCCCGCGATTTCCTGTACCTAGTTCTAAAAGGTATATGTAATTGATAGTGTCGAAGATCTCCCTGTTATTGGTCGAGCACGCATGTAGTTTGTAGCGTTATCGACGAATGAGAAATCTTCAGCTTCTGTAAAACCTAAGGTATCGAAGATATTATTAACACTGGCACTTAAAACCAAGCCTTTAGCAATATCATAGCTGGCAAATCCGTTCAGATATGCGTAACCTGGCAGAACGATTGTATTATTATTTCCCTGGAACACTTTCGTGGTACCAATAAGGTTTAATCCTAAGACCGCTTTACCCATCTTATACGATGGATTGATGTTATACATTAAATCAGGCACACGACGAGGTGTATTACCAACATCCGTTGGATCCAGACTACTCTTGATTTCTGCTTTCGTAAAAATACCTCCTGCGCTTATTGACAAGTCTCCCAATTGGGCTGT
>QKCF01000263.1 GCA_003246935.1 Sunxiuqinia sp.
TGAGCTCGCTGACTCAATAGGTGTACAACGTTCAAACGTTACCCACGTCTTACAGGGAAGGAACAAACCGGGTTTTCTTTTCATTAGTAAACTTCTGGAAACGTATCCGGACGTAAATGCCAAATGGCTGATTACAGGCCAGGGGAATATGGTTATCGGGGAACAGCAAGAACCAGTCAATCTATTCAGTTCTCCTTCTGAAGTGGTCGAAAAGAATGTCGAACCCGTTGTTGCGCCTCCTATGGAAGACGAAAGGCCAGCTGAACTTATAAACAATACTAAAGAGGACTTAGAATTTGTAAATACGATAACTACTTCAAATGGTAAGGAAATCGAGCGAATCGTCATCTTCTATACTGACCAAACTTTTAAACAATACCGACCTTCGAAGTAATTTTTCTTCTATATTTGCGAGCAAATTGAACATTGGAATGAAAAAAACAGTCCAGGAGCTATTGCTCGTAGAGAATGAACAGTTAAATCATGATAATTTTCGCCTCGTTCTTCAAAGCGAAAATGAATTACCTCCAATTTTCCCTGGTCAATTTGTTAATGTTGAAATCAAAAAGGCAACAGAAATCTTTCTGCGGAGGCCTTTTTCGATATTAGATGTTGATCCGGAGAAAAGACAGTTTTCGTTATTGGTTAAAATCCTTGGTAGAGGTTCGAAAGTGTTAACCACATACCAGGCCGGCGATAAAATAAGTGTCATATATCCGTTAGGCAATGGGTTTACGATGCCAAAGGCTGACGAGAAGGTCTTATTAATTGGTGGTGGTAGCGGAGTTGCTCCGATGCTTTATATTTCGAAAGTTTGTGGCTTAAATTTGGATCAGGTGCATGTGCTTTTAGGAGCCCGCAGCCAAAATGATCATGTTGATGTAAGTGCTTATCAATCATTTGGAAAGTTCTACTTTACAACCGAAGACGGAAGCCTAGGAGAGAAAGGATTCGTTACAAATCACTCAATATACAAAAGTGAATTATCGACATTTGATAAAATTTACACATGTGGACCAAATCCAATGATGAAAGCGGTGGCAAAAGACGCTGTCGCGGCTGGTGTATTTTGTGAGGTTTCTCTAGAAAACACGATGGCCTGTGGCTTTGGAGTTTGTCTCTGTTGTGTAGAAAAGACAACTACCGGTCACAAATGTGTATGTACCGATGGACCTGTATTCAACATTAAAGATTTGACATGGCAGATTTAAGCGTAAAAATAAAAGATCTTCATTTTAAAAACCCGGTCTTGACGGCTTCCGGAACATGTGGTTTCGGCCAGGAAATAGCCGATTTTGTTGACTTAAGTAAACTAGGTGGCGTAGTGATGAAGGGAACTACCCTTAAACACCGGGAAGGCAACGATTATCCGCGGATGGCTGAAACACCGTCTGGCATGCTTAACGCTGTAGGTTTGCAAAATAAAGGGGTCGACAATTTTATTAAGAACATTTACCCGACGATTAAAGATGTAGATTCTAATTTCATCGTGAACGTGAATGGTTCTACAATCGAGGACTATATTGCACTTGCGGAACAGATCAATGAATTAGATAAAATTCCGGCAATCGAATTAAATATTAGCTGTCCTAACGTGAAAGAAGGCGGGATGGCATTTGGCGTGAGTTGTGCATCGGCAGAAGCTGTTGTTAAAGCAGTACGTGCTGTATACACTAAGCCAATGATTGTAAAATTATCACCTAATGTTACCGATATTGCTGAAATTGCAAAAGCAGTAGAAGGTGAAGGAGCGGATAGTGTTTCATTGGTAAATACCTTCCTTGGAATGGCTATTAACCCAGAAACACGTCGTCCGGTTTTATCTACAATCACCGGAGGACTTTCAGGACCAGCAATTAAGCCAATTGCTTTACGAATGGTATGGCAAGTGGCACAAGCTGTTAAAGTGCCTGTAGTTGGCATGGGAGGCATTATGAACGCTGCTGATGCTATTGAGTTTATGCTAGCTGGTGCGACTGCCATAGAGGTCGGAACAGCAATCTTTATTGATCCTACGATTCCATTGCAAATTGTAGATGGAATAAATGACTATTTGGAACGTCACAACTTTAGCTCAGTTCGTGATATTATTGGCAGTTTACAAATGTAACTTAAATTAACAACACTAGAGTGAGATATATTAAGTATCTGTTTATCATTGCAGTACTGGTTTTTAGTTTCAGTTCTAAAAGCGATCATGCACGTAAGCAAATACCTCCTTACTACCAGCTTGAACTCCAGGGGCTGAATAACAGGATTACCAATGACTTGTCTGACTTCTCTGGTTCATCCTACATAGAGAAGCAGTTAAACCGTTTCAGGAGACAATGGGGACTTCAAGGCGTATCTTTAGCTGTAGTAAAAGATGAAAAATTAGTCTATGCTCAAGGTTTTGGCCCCGCTAATGAGTTGGGAGAAACAGTGGAGCCCGGTTATTTGTTTCGCGTAGCTAGCGTATCGAAGCTGCTAACAGGCGTGGCGATTATGAAGCTGGTTGAAGATCACAAATTGAAATTGGACGACTCTGTTTTCGGCCCGAATGGCATTATTAAAGATTCGACTCTAAACAAAGTTCGTGATAAAAGGATCTACAAAATTACAGTACGTAACCTTTTAGCGCATTCCGGTGGCTGGTCTCAACGCTATGGTGATCCTGCGTTCAATTCGTTGGTCGTAGCTGAAAAAGTTGGCGATCAGGCACCTGCTACAATTGAATCTTATTACAAGTATATTGCTTCCAGACGGCTTTCGTTTTATCCAGGAAGTCAAACTTCATATTCCAATATGGGATACATGTTTCTGGAGCAAGTTATTGCAATTACGAGTGGACAAACCTACGAAGATTACATACAAGACAATATTTTAATTCCTAACGGAATTACCGACATGCATATTGGCAACAGTTATGCTGTCAATAAACGTACTAATGAAGTAAACTATTTTGAAGCAGAAGGTAGCAGTCTTGTACCGGAATACAACGGTTCCGGGAAGATGGTTGCCAAATCCAATGGAGGAAATCCCATTGAGTTATTGGGAGCTGCCGGTGGATGGACATGTTCTGCAATTGAACTAGCGAGATTGGTAACTTATATTGATGGTGAATCCGGGGTACCGGATATTCTGAAAGCTTCATCTGTTGCTGAGATGACAGATAATACTTACGCCAAAGGGCCGTTAGGTTGGAAAACAACTTTAAATAACGGAAGCTGGATAAGAACAGGTAGTATGGCAGGTACCTCCGCCATGATAAAAAGGACTGTCGACGGGTTAACCTGGGTGTTCATTTCCAACACAAGCAGTTGGAAAGGTTCGCTTTTATCAAGCGATATTAATCAGTTGATGTACAAGATCTGTTTGAAGGTAAAAGATTGGCCGGAACAGGATCTGTTTAACTATTACCCGATCCACAAACTTGAATTAACAGCATCGAAGTAGCGTTTTAAGCAATTTTAACGTAATCAACTTTTCATCTTTTCTGAATCTTTCTAATTTTAAAGGAAATTCTGAGGATATGAGGATAGTTTTGATAGCTTGCTTTTTTATAGGTATCGCATGGAGTGTGAAAGCTCAGGACAAATATGTTTTCCAAGCCGATTCATTGTGCCTACCAACCGTTGAAGAATGTCCTCCGAATCAGTACCTAAGCGAAGATCTCCGAGTCAGATTAGCTCAGTTTAATCAGCTATATTCCAAAGAAATCAACATGGGAGCGCCTGATTTCCAAACCTCAATAGAGATATTAAAGCCCGACGTATATTATTCAGTGCAAAAATTATCTAAATTCTTTTGCAAGTGCATGAAAAAAGGGGTTATAAAAAAAGAGGATGCAGAGAACGAATTCCGAAGTATCCTCGAGAAGTGTATGCTCATTGTAAAAAAAGACACCACGCCTATTGAAGCGGAGTTAAGGGCAACAAGTAATCCGATGGACATTGTCGGAATATTCGATAAAATAGAAATTCAAAACTAAAATTCTGCTCTATCCGGGGCAGATAATTCTTCAATTTTTCCATTTTAGACACACCAGAAAGCATAGATGCAGTCAATGTTCTGGAAAGTATTCTACTGCTTGAACATTTCTAAAACCTGTGTGTTTAATGTGGTGAAAATTCCATATAATAAAGTGTTAAATAAATAGATTGGAAAATGTCAGAATTTAAAATTCAGATGCCCAAAATGGGCGAAAGTGTTCAGGAAGCAACTATAACCAAATGGTTTGTAAAAGAAGGCGACAAGATCGAAGAGGATGATATGCTATTCGAAATTGCAACCGAAAAAGTTGATTCCGAGATCCCTTCACCTGTTGATGGGGTAATTAAAAAAATACTTTTTGAAGTTGATTCAGTTGTTCCGGTTGGCGAAACAGTTGCTATTATCCAAATGGACGGAGAAGATGATGGTGACTCATCAGAAAGCGAAGAGGTAACAGCGACGCCGACGGAATCCCAAGATGATAAAGTAGCCGAAGAAAATGCCCCTGCTGATTTTAAAGAAGCAACAAGATTTTATTCTCCGCTAGTGCGATCGATTGCCAAAGAAGAAAATATTTCTTTGGAAGAATTGGAAACAATCGAAGGAAGTGGAGCCGGCGGACGTGTACAGAAGCAAGACGTTATGGATTATCTGGCAGGTAAAGGCGCACAAAAAGCTACGCCAACACCGACACCCGTTAAGGCTGAAGCATCGACTCCTGCAAAACCTGCAGCTCCAAAAATGAATATTACTGTTGGTGCAGACGATAAAGTTGTTGAGATGGATCGTATACGCAAAATCATTTCAGAGCGTATGGTTCAATCAGTGCAAACAGCGCCACACGTAACGTCGGTAGTTGAAATTGACGTAACAAACGTTGTTCTCTGGAGAAATAAGGTTAAAGATGAATTCCAACAGAAATTTGGTCAAAAATTGACTTTTATGCCTGTATTCATTGAGGCTGCTGCAACGGCATTGCGTGAATTCCCGATGTTGAACGCTTCAGTTGATGGAGACAAAATTATCCTTCGCGGAAAGGTAAATATCGGTGTAGCTGTAGCAAAACCTGATGGTAACCTGATCGTTCCGGTAATCAGAGATGCAGACCAGAAAAATCTGGTAGGTTTAACTTCGAGCATGAATGATTTAGCAAACCGAGCACGCATCAATAAACTGACTCCAGATGAAATTTCAGGAGGTACATTCAGCATTAGTAATTTCGGTACGTTTAAAAACGATATTGGTACGCCAATCATCAACCAACCTGAAGTTGCCATCCTTGCAACAGGTAATATCACCAAAAAACCGGCCGTTCTTGAAACTCCTGCTGGCGATGTAATCGCTATTCGTCACAAAATGTTCTTATCTGTTTCATACGACCACCGAATTATTGATGGCGCGTTGGGCGGAGCATTCCTGAGACGTATTGCAGACCTTCTTGAACAATTTGACGCAAACCGTAAAATTTAATCCTATTATGAGTAGTATCTATCCTAAAGTTTATACCATAAAGAATGTTGATAAGGACACCTTGAAAGGGTGGTTAACTACGCTTGTTGTAGGCCGGAAGCTTGATGAAAGAGCACCAAACTACCTGAAGCAGGCGATTGGTTGGTCTTATCATGCTCCTTATGCAGGGCATGACGGGATTCAGTTTGCGATCGGTCAGGTTTTTGATCGTGTAACCGACCATCTTTTCCCTTACTATAGAGACATGATGACCTGTTTCTCTGCAGGATTGACTGCAGAGGAAATCATCTTAAATGGTATTTCAAAAGCAACCGATGTTGCGGGTGGCGGTCGTCATATGTCGAACCACTTTGCAAAACCGGAATGGAATATCCATAATGTTTCGAGCTGCACCGGTAACCACGACTTGCATGCAGTTGGTGTAGCCCGTGCCATGAAGTTTTACGATCACAAGGGGGTTTCCATTACTTCTCATGGTGAATCGTCAACCTCTGAAGGTTACGTTTACGAGGCAATTAACGGGGCATCTCGTGAAAAATTACCAGTGATCTTCGTTCTTCAGGATAATGGTTACGGTATCTCGGTACCAAAGCAGATGCAAACCGCAAACCGTAAGGCTGCAAATAACTTCAGTGGTTTTAAAAACCTGCGTATCATTCACTGTAACGGTAAAGATATTTTCGATTCGATGAATGCCATGACAGAGGCGAAAAAGCATGTGATCGAGAAAGGTGAACCAGTTATCGTTCAGGCCAACTGTGTTCGTATGGAATCGCACTCAAATTCTGACCGTCAAGAGTTGTATCGCAGTGAAAATGAGCGTAATTATACGCGTGTTTACGATCCGCTAGCCAAGTTTATTCGCATGTTAATCCGTTACAATCGATTTACCGAAGAAGAAATTCAAGCGATTGAAGAAGAAGCTAAGGCAATTGTAAAGGATGCTCACAAGAAAGCGATGAAAGCTCCGGATCCGGATCCGGCAACGATCTTCGACTTTGTGATGCCTGATGCTTATAAAGCTGAAAAATACCCTGATGGAACGCATGACTTTGACGGTGAAAAACTGAAGTTGGTTGATGCAATCAACAAAACATTGAAAGAAGAATTTCGCGAGAATCCCGATACTTTTATTTGGGGTCAGGATGTTGCCAATAAAGAAAAAGGTGGCGCATTCAACGTAACCAAAGGTATGCAACAAGAATTTGGTGATCAACGTGTTTTCAGTGCGCCGATTGCAGAGGATTTTATTGTTGGTACTGCCAATGGTATGAGTCGCTTTAATGATAAAATTCGTTTGGTTATTGAAGGTGCTGAATTTGCAGACTATTTCTGGCCTGCGATGGAGCAATACGTAGATTCCAGTCACGACTACTGGCGATCAAACGGTCAGTTTGTTCCAAACATGACAATTCGCTTGGCTTCAGGTGGTTATATCGGTGGTGGATTGTATCACTCACAAAACATCGAAGGTGCATTGGCTACAATTCCGGGTGTACGTATTGTATATCCTTGTTTTGCTGACGATGCTGCAGGTTTATTGCGTACAGCAATGCGCTCGAAAGGTATGACTGTATTTATGGAACCTAAGGCGCTGTACAATGCACCGCAAGCGGCTGCTTCAGTACCTGATGATTTTGAAGTGCCATTTGGTAAAGCCAGAATTCGTCGTCCGGGGAAAGACCTTACTTTAATCACATATGGTAATACATTGATTCATAGTTTGGATGCAGCGAGTGCACTTGCAGAGGAAGGCATTGATGTAGAAGTAATTGACTTGCGTTCAATCGTTCCTTTGGATAAGGAAACAATTCTTGAATCGATTAGGAAAACCAATAAAGTAATGGTTGTTCATGAGGATAAAGTATTCGCAGGATTTGGTTCAGAAGTGACTTCGACAATAATGGAAGAGGCTTTTGAGTATCTGGATGCGCCGGTTAAACGTGTTGGATCACCATACATGCCTGTAGGTTTCAATCGTATTCTGGAGAAAGCGATTCTTCCAAATACAGAGAAAATCATTGCTGCAGCCAAAGAATTAATCGAATACTAAAAAGAAGATCATGAGTAAAACAGGTATATTTTACGCTTTTCACACCAACAAAACGGCGAAAGTAAGCGAGAAAATTATTGAAGCTTTTGGCAAGGACGAATTGGAAGTAATCAATGCAGAAGAAGTTAGCGACGATAATTTCCTGAAATTTGAAAACTACATTATTGGTGTTGCTACCTGGTGGGATGGTGAACTTCCAAATTACTGGGATGAGTTTGTTCCTGCTATTGAAGACATGGATTTGTCAGGTAAGAAGTTCGCAATCTATGGTTTAGGCGACCAAAAAGGTTATCCTGAGAATTTCAATGATGGAGTTGGTATTTTTGCCGAAATCATAACATCTCGCGGGGGACAGATCGTTGGTTTTACTTCAACTGAAGGTTACGAATTTGAATCATCACGTGCCATTAAAGAAGATTATCGATTTTGGGGATTGTGTATCGACCAGGAGAACCAAGCTCGACTGACAAAAGGAAGAGTAGAGAAGTGGGTCGAATCATTGAAGAAGGAATTCAACTAATATCCGCATAAATTCAGTTTTTAAAAGCACGGTAGCAATGCCGTGCTTTTTTAATACCTTTCCGTTAAAGTGATCTCCGAAAAGTGACATTGCTGGAATTTAATATCTTAAAAGGTGTATTTTACAGCCAGATTTATAATTTGATAGAGAGATGAAAAAGAAAAAGACAATTGCACTTGTTGCTCACGACCATCGCAAGCAAGACATGGTTGAATGGGTGGCTTTTAACTGGAAAGAACTCATGTCTCACGATTTAGTTTGTACCGGAACGACAGGTCGTTTAATCAAGGATACAATCGACATGAAATGCAAAATAGATGATGAGGTTCCACCAATCGTTGAACGATTGAAATCTGGCCCGCTTGGTGGAGATCAACAGCTTGGAGCTCTTATATGCGATGGAAAAGTCGACCTGTTGATCTTCTTTTGGGACCCGATGCAGGCACAACCGCATGATGTTGATGTGAAAGCATTGTTACGCATCGCAACGGTATATAACGTGCCCACTGCAATCACCAGGTCAACTGCAGATTTCATGATCTCTTCGCAGTTGTTTCATGAAGATTATCAGCCTATAATTAAGGATTATTCGACCTATATTAAACGGGATATAGAGATCAAGTAAATTGGATATTCACATTTTCTTAAGAATGTCATAATCCATCGTTAATCTCAAAACATAGTATGAGGTTGTAAATTTGTAGAAAACCTCGCAGCTATGGAACAGGAAAAATTACGCAAAATGATAAAGGCGATGTATCTTCTAAAAGATATCATGGCGAGAAAGAGTGATGACGATCGTGCATTTAGAAGAAGATCGAAATCCAAAATGATAAACGACATTCAGGATATTATCAATTTGGGATTAGAAGAATTTTATGCACTAAGGATGCACTAATGAATTTTGAAATAATCAAGTTTATATAAGAGCGATACGATTTATTGTGTCGCTCTTTTTTATCCAATTTCAAGAGACATAATTAACTAAGATTCTTTCGCATATTTTAACGAAGATGGTTAGCAGGTCGTAAAAATTCAGAAACCTTTATTTGTGTGTTTATGGGTTTGTAATTCGAAGTTTGGTCATCTTGTAAGTGCGATTCAATAGCTGATGGCTGTTGAATGGAGAAGTGTCTAAACGGTGTAAATAATCATGCAATATCCTTAAAAGCGAAAACAAAATTTTCAAATCTATTTGTCTTATAGTTGATATTATGTTATTTTTATATATTCAAAAAAAGAGGGAAATAATCCCTCTTCATATCTTACTTAAGATCTTCTAGCTTCTTATTCACTTCGTCAAATTTGTCCATCATCTTCAAACGATAGTACAATTGTTTCAACGACTCCAATGCATAAGTGTCTTCTGCGTTAACTTCAGATGCTTTTTCCATGTAAGGAATAGCTTTCTTAAATTCCTCATCAGCCTTGTTCTTTTCGACTTCGTACTGATCAGGCTTGTTTGTCGGCACTGCGTTCGCAACATCCAACTGTTTTACACCTAAATTGTAGTAAATAGCTCCCAAGTTATAATATGCATCAAAATAGTCTGGTTTTAACTCAATTGCTTTTTCGTATGCAGTTACAGCTTTATCAGTGTTACCCAATTTGTCGTTCAAAGCGCCTTGTGCGAAATAGAACGATGCGTTTTCCGGATCCTGCTGGATTGCTAAATCCAAGTATTTCATCGCATCATCGGTTTTGTTCGCAGTCATGTAGATGTTGATCATTTGAACCAGGATTGAGCTACTTTCCGGATATTTTTCGAATCCTTCTTTCAAAGTTTCCAATGCATTAACCGTGTCGTTTTGGTTTGTATAACAAGCTGAAATCAACTCATATGTACGAGAACCGTTGTAATCGTATTTTGCAGCTTCTTTGTAATATTTAATTGCTTTCTCGTAGTTTTCAGCATTGTAAGCAGCCAAACCAGCGTTGAAAATAATTACAGTATCCACTGTCGGAGGATCTTCTTGCATCAAAGGCAGACTTTGGATTTCCAAAATGTCTTCAAATGATTTAAGAGCCAGATTGTAGTCGTTGTCGTTAAAACCTTTTACAGCTTGATCTGTAAAATCGTTGATTAACAACGTCAGGTTGATTTTCACCCCGTTGTTACCACTACCCTTTGTGTCTAATTCAATTGCTTTTTTGTATGAATCCAAAGCTGTCTGCAAAGGATTTTCAGCCAATTTCTTGATGTTTTCGTCTTTAGACTTGTAAATTGCATGGTAAATCTCTCCGCGAACTTCCCAAGTTCTTGGCCATGGAATAGATTTTTCTGCTTTTTCATTATTTGGATCAATCGCCTCGTTGATCGCCTCAAGAGCCTTATCTAATTTACCACTGTCCTTCAAGGTTGATGCACTGGAAACCTTACCTTTCTGTGCATAAGAACCAGTAACAGCAGTAATAATTACGGCTAATAATAAAATTGTTTTCTTCATCATCATAGTTAATTTAAGATACTTTTTTTGCTACAAATTTAATCTTTAATATTCAGCAAGCAAGTGCAGAATTATTCTTTAATCTTCATTCTCAGTTATTTCAGAACCTTCGATATCTTCTTCGCTGCTTTCGTTTTCTTCGAATTCTACGCGAGCAACTGATGCAATAGCATCCTCGTTGCGAAGATTGATCAGACGAACACCTTGTGTTGCGCGTCCCATTACCCGAATCTCCGAAATAGGTACCCGAATGGTAATACCATTCTCTGTGATAATCATCAGGTCATTTTGATCGGTAACACTCTTGATTGCAATCAAGCTACCTGTTTTTTCTGTTACGCTGATGGTCTTAACTCCTTTTCCACCGCGGTTTGTTACGCGGTAATCTTCAATGCTCGAGCGTTTGCCATAACCTTTTTCAGAAACCACCAGCACATCTTCCGATTGATTTTCTACAGAGATCATGCCAATAACCTCATCATCCTCACTGCCAAGGCTTATACCTCTCACTCCGGATGCTGTACGACCAATGGCACGCGCTGTTTCTTCATGGAAGCGAATTGCTTTTCCTGATTTTACCGCAATCATCAATTCGTGATTTCCGTTCGTTAAGCGAGCTTCCAACAGTTGGTCTCCATCGCGCACGGTAATGGCATTAACACCATTTTGACGTGGGCGTGAATAAGCTTCCAACGAAGTTTTCTTGATGATTCCCTTCTTCGTACAAAGAATAATGAAGTTGTTATTAATGTACTCTTCATCATCCAAACGTTTCACATTGATGTATGCTAATACTTTGTCATCTTGTTCAATGTTTAGCAAATTCTGAATTGCACGTCCTTTGCTTGTTTTGGTGCCTTCAGGAATTTCATAAACCTTCAACCAGAAACATTTACCTTTTTCGGTGAACAACAATAGTGTGTTGTGCATTGTCGCGATAAACAAGTGCTCCAGGAAGTCCTCGTCGCGCGTATTACTACCTTTTGAACCAACACCACCTCTACCCTGAGTTTTGAATTCAGACAGCGGAGTACGCTTAATATAACCTAAGTGCGAGATTGTAATTACCATCTCTTCGTCAGCGTAGAAGTCTTCCGGATTGAATTCCTCTGCATTAGGAACAATCTCGGTTTTGCGTTCGTCACCATATTGAGCTTTCACCGCGAGCAATTCATCTTTAATGATCTGCATGCGAAGATCCTCGTTGGCAAGGATTTCACGACAATGCTCGATGAATTTCATGATATCTTGGTATTCTTGGTGCAATTTATCTTGTTCAAGACCAGTCAGCTGACGAAGACGCATCTCAACAATTGCACGAGCTTGGATTTCGGTCAGATTAAATCGAGTCATTAAGCTTTCACGAGCTTCATCCGGTGTTTTCGAACCACGGATAATCGCAATTACTTCATCAATGTTGTCTGAAGCAATGATTAAACCTTCCAAAATATGAGCACGCTTCTCTGCTTGGTCTAATTCATATTGTGTCCGACGGACAACAACTTCATGGCGGTGCTCAACAAAATAATGAATCAAATCTTTCAGATTCAATAATTTAGGACGACCACCAACCAACGCAATATTATTGACACTGAACGAAGTCTGCAATTGGGTATACTTGTACAACTTATTCAATACCACGTTCGAGATTTCATCCTTTTTCACATCAATAACGATACGCATACCTTCACGGTCCGATTCGTCGTTGACGTTGGAAATACCTTCAATCTTCTTATCATTAACGAGCTCAGCGATTTTCATAATCAACTCAGCCTTGTTAACCATGTATGGGATTTCCGTCACAATGATACGCTCTCGACCATTTCCGTGAGTCTCTATATGAGCTTTACCTCGAAGAACGATACGTCCACGTCCCGTTTCAAAAGCTTCTTCAACACCTTTGTATCCATAAATGATACCTCCTGTTGGAAAATCCGGAGCTTTAATGATTGGGATCAGGTCTGCAATCTCAATCTCTCTGTTATCCACATAAGCTACAATTGCATCAATTGTATCTGACAAGTTGTGAGGTGGCATATTCGTTGCCATACCAACGGCAATACCCGACGCACCGTTTACCAAAAGGTTTGGAATGCGTGTAGGAAGCACAGTTGGTTCACTTAGTGACTCATCGAAGTTCGGTTGAAAATCGACTGTATTTTTGTCGATATCACTCAAAGTTTCTTCTGCGATCTTTGCCATCCTGGCTTCAGTATAACGCATCGCAGCAGGGCTGTCACCATCGATGGAACCATAGTTACCTTGGCCATCAACCAACGGGTACCGTAATGACCAATCCTGAGCCATACGTACCATTGTCATGTAAACAGAAGAGTCTCCGTGCGGGTGGTACTTACCAAGAACCTCCCCTACAATTCTTGCTGATTTTTTATATGATCGGTTAGAAAATACACCTAACTCACTCATTCCGAATAAAACACGGCGATGCACCGGTTTTAGACCATCGCGAACATCTGGAAGAGCACGAGAAACAATCACCGACATGGAATAGTCGATGTAAGCAGTTTTCATCTGCTCTTCAATATTAATTTTAATAATTCTTTCGCCTTCAGTCATTTAATACTCCTTTCAAAGATTTTTACTTTCAAAAAAACGACTTACAAAAATAAAAAAATACTGTTAATACGGGAGCTTGAGATGGCTTTTTCCCCAATGATTCCAAATTAAATTTCAACAAAGCGATGTTTAAAAAATCAATAAGTCGAATTATCACCGCATAAGCCTTTTGCGTATTTTTAAAATGATAAATGTTACTTTTACGGATGTACTGAAACAACCTTTCAGATTTAGCATTGTTACAGAAAAAAACCGTTAATTACTTTAACTTAATAGATATGGATTCTCAATTTTCTCCACGTATAAAGGACGTACTTTCCTACAGTCGCGAAGAGGCGATTCGTTTGGGAAATGATCAGATCGGGTTGGAGCATATCTTTCTGGGAATTTTAAGGGATGGAGAAGGTGTTGCTATTGACATCTTAACAAGTTTAGGCGTTAATTTATCTGAGATCAAGATAGCTGTTGAAAACGAACTAAGAACAGATAAAGAAATTGATCCTCAAGCTTCTGTTCAACTCTTAAAATCCGCAGAAAAAGCTCTGAAACTGGTCTATTTGGAAGCAAGAGCACTAAATAGTCAGACAATCAGTACAGGCCATTTGTTGCTTGCTATTTTAAAAGACAAGGATAGTCAGATATCGTTGATTCTAAGTGAATATCATATCAATTACTACATCCTGAAGTCTCGTTTAGAGGATTATAAGCAACCTGAAGCGAAGTCGGAATTTGGTGATGAAGATGATGAAGAGGCTGAAGATCCTTTCTCTAAATCACAATCATCGAACCCGAGTACACACAAAAAGCCGGGAAGTGCAAAATCAGAAACTCCGGTCCTTGACAACTTTGGTGTAGATATCACAAAAGCTGCTGAGGAAAATAACCTGGATCCAATTGTTGGCCGTGAAAAAGAGATTGAGCGTTTAGCTCAGATTTTATCTCGCCGCAAAAAGAACAATCCAATTTTGATTGGTGAACCCGGAGTTGGTAAATCAGCAATTGCTGAAGGCTTGGCTCTTCGCATCGTGCAGAAGAAAGTATCACGCGTTTTATTTGACAAGCGTGTGGTTAGCTTGGACATCGCCTCAATTGTAGCCGGTACTAAATATCGTGGTCAGTTTGAGGAACGGATGAAGGCAATTCTGAACGAACTTTCAAAAGTGAACAATGTGATTTTGTTCATCGATGAAATTCACACTATCGTTGGTGCAGGTGGAGCAACAGGTTCGCTTGATGCTGCCAATATGCTAAAACCGGCTTTAGCAAGAGGCGAAGTGCAATGTATTGGAGCTACTACCCTGGATGAGTACCGCCAACAAATTGAAAAAGATGGTGCTTTGGAACGTCGTTTCCAGAAGGTGATGGTTGAGCCGACTTCTGTTGACGAGACAATTCAAATTTTGAACAACATCAAGGAGCGTTACGAAGATCACCACAACGTAGTGTATACACCCGAAGCTATTGAAGCCTGCGTAAAACTGACATCACGTTATATTACAGACCGCTTCCTTCCGGATAAAGCGATCGATGCGCTAGACGAATCAGGATCTCGTGTGCACATTTCAAATATCAATGTTCCGGATCGAATTGTGAAGTTGGAGCAAAAGATTGAAACAACTCGCGAAGAAAAGATCAAGGCTGTAAAAAGTCAAAACTTTGAGTTGGCGGCCAGCTACCGCGATAAGGAAAAGAACCTGATTCAATTACTCGACCAGGAAAAAGAAGCTTGGGAAAAAGAGTTGCTGAGTCATCGCGAAGAGGTTTCGGAAGAAAAAGTTGCAGAAGTAGTTGCAATGATGTCTGGTGTTCCTGTCCAGCGGATTGCTCAAGCAGAGGGCAAGCGACTGATGAATATGGGCGAAAAACTGAAAGGTTCGGTTGTTGGCCAGGATGAAGCAATTAAAAAGATTGTAAAAGCCATTCAGCGTAACCGTGCAGGTTTGAAAGATCCGAATAAACCGATCGGTACATTTATCTTCCTGGGACCTACCGGAGTTGGTAAAACCCAGTTAGCTAAAGTTATCGCCAAATATTTATTCGACAGTGTTGATTCATTGATTCGTATTGACATGAGCGAATACATGGAGAAATTTGCCGTTTCTCGTTTGGTTGGAGCGCCTCCTGGATACATCGGATACGAAGAAGGCGGTCAGCTTACTGAAAAAGTACGCCGCAAGCCTTACTCTGTCGTTCTTTTAGATGAGGTCGAAAAAGCACACCCGGATGTATTCCACCTCATGTTGCAGGTTTTGGATGAAGGTCGCCTTACAGACAGTTTAGGAAGAAATATCGACTTCAAGAATACAATTATAATCATGACATCGAACATCGGTTCGCGTCAGTTGAAAGAGTTTGGTACCGGTATCGGTTTCTCTGCTCCGAAGACAGCAGCCGAAGAAACAGATCATGCAAAATACGTAATTGAAAAGGCCTTGAAGCGTGCATTTGCACCGGAATTTCTGAACCGTATCGATGATGTGATCATGTTCAACACATTGTCAAAAGAAGATATCTTCAAGATCATCGACATCGAACTGAAAGG
>QKCF01000285.1 GCA_003246935.1 Sunxiuqinia sp.
GGCAGTGATGAACAATTGACCTTGAAATTTGATGATTTGTCAGGCGATGTGAAAAATTACAATTATACGATCTTGCACTGCGATGCCGATTGGCGAGAGTCGTTTGTCATGCAAACCGAATATTTAAACGGTTTTGCTGAAAACCCGCTCGACGATTATGCACTGAGCTTCAATACGACCATGAATTACGTCAATTACCAGCTTTCGATCCCGAATGATCAGGTCAGCTTGAATTATTCCGGTAATTATGTGTTGATCGTGTATGAAGGAACTGATCGCGATAGGCCTGTTTTGACTCATCGGTTTTACGTGTTGGATCGGAAGGTGAATGTCGGTGCCCAGGTGAAGAAAGCAACGTTCGATCCTTATAAAGGCGATAATCAGGAGGTTGATTTCACGATCTCGCATCGGCAGCTACAAATTGATGATCCGTTTAGTGAAATCAAGGTTGTGTTGATGAAAAACCGACGGTGGGATTCGGCGATTCGTGATTTAAAGCCAATTTTTGTGCGCGATAACGAGCTGGTTTACGATTACGATAAGCAGAATGTGTTTCCGGGAGGAAATGAATTTCGCTATTTTGATATGCGTTCCTGGCGGTATAAAGGGGAAAATGTAGATGAGATTGGCCAGTATCAAGGCCAGTATCAACCCTACTATCATGTTACGTTAATGAAAGATGAGATACGGTCGAACAAAAAATACTTCGATTATCGTGAGATGAATGGCAATTTCATTATCGAGAGTCAAGACCGTATACAGGATAACGATACCGAATGCGATTATGGTTTTGTGCATTTCACACTAGCCGTTCCCGTGCCCCTGGTGGCCGGAACAGTTCATGTTTTTGGTGCGTTGACAAACTGGACAACCGGAGAGGCTACAGCAATGACCTGGAATGAGGCTAAAAGAGAGTATGAGTTGACATTGCTTCTGAAACAAGGTTATTACAACTACGAGTATGTTTATGTGTCCCAAGGAGCTTCGAGAGCTGACGAAACAGTATTGGAAGGCAGTCACTTCGAAACCGAAAATGACTATCAGATTTTTGTGTACTACAAAGGCATATCAGACAGGTATGAGCAGTTAGTTGGTTTTACAACGGTAAACTCAAGAACTTATTAACGGACAATCGTCAGGAGTCCATCGCCATTTTCGAACGGAATACTGAATGAGAAGGTTGAGCCTTGGTTTACAGCCGACTGTACCTCAATCTTACCTCCAAGAACAATGGCGTAATGCTGGGCAATGGCAAGACCAAGCCCGGTGCCTTCGTATTTGCGGCTTTTCTTATTGTCTATCTGATGAAAACGGTCGAATATCCGTTCCATATTTTGTTTGTCTATACCGATGCCGGTGTCGCGGATGAAAAATTTCAGTCGGTCTTTCCCCGCCATGTGGTAACCAAATTCAACTTCGCCTTCTGCTGTGAATTTGATCGCGTTGTCTATAAGCTTTTTCAAAATCTCAGTAAGCAAGTATCTGTCCGTTGATACGCCAAATTTAGGATTGGCGTTTTCATTATTCAACTTTAGTTTTATCGGTTTGTTGGCAACATCGATGCTGTATTCCCTGTACAGGTCAACGAGTAAATCATTGATTTTACAGAAGCCTTTATGAACGACTACCTGGTTGCTTTCAATTTTAGAAATGCTGATCATGTCGTTGATCATCTCCATTAACAAGCGGCCATTATTGACAACAATTTCAATAAATCGACTACGTTCTTCTTCATCGAAATCAGGAGATCCCAGCATCCGCGAAAATCCAATAATTGCGTTCATCGGAGTGCGGATTTCATGGGAGATATTGGCCAGGAATGCAGATTTCAGCAGGTCGGCTTCTTCTGCTTTTTGTTTGGCTTCTTCCAGTCGTATTTCAGCCAACTTACGTTTGGTGATATCTCGGGCAATGGCTATTACCGAGTTGTCGTCCAGTTTGGCAATTCGCATCTCGAACATTGCCGTTCCTTTTTCTACTTCAAGCGCGTACTCAATTGTTTCAATCGAGTCGAAACGAATCGCATCCTGAATGTATTGGTAGATTTTACGCGACATCTTTTCTGAAAAACCTACCTCATAAATCGAGTTTCCAATGATGTCGTCCGGATTAATCTGAATCAGCTCAGAATCCTTGATTACAAAGTCGACGTATATTCCATCTTTGTCGATAATGAAAAACAGGTCGGGGATTGCTTCAAGTAAAACTTTATAACGCTTTCTGCTCTCTTTCAGACTCAAGATTGCGTTCTGCTTTGGTGTAATGTCGTAAAAAATGCAGGTGATACTGTCTTTAGTTGGCATGACAGCGGTAAGCTCAAACCATTTTTCGAGATGTTCCAGCTGTAGCTCGGTCTTTTTCTTTTTGGAATGCAGGAAAAAATTATTCCAATCGAACGAATTCTTAAATAGTTTTGGAAAGATAATATCTGCATCTACATTTCTCAACTCCCGGGATGAGACGTTGAATAGTGCTTCAAATGCTTTGTTAACTCTTGTCAGCTCGAGGTTGACAGGATTTCCCAATTCGTCGCGGTTAATGTTTAATACCATCACCGGCTCAGGTAGCTGGCGCAACGTTTGGTTAATTCTGTTCTCTGTGTCTGCAACCTGTGTAATTAGTTCTTTCATATTTAAGCCATAGCTCCAAGCCGTGATAAAACACATGATGTAGCCAATGGTCAGGACTATCAGTGGGTTTAAGATAAATTCTGTAGGATTCCAGTACAGTGTGCCAATCATATTTATTCGATCGGCTTGCCAGATGTGTACGCCCAGAAGCATTAACCAAACAAGATAAAAAATGCTGATTTTTATTCGGTCATTACTTAAGAAGAGCAACATTAACAGCCCCAAAATCCCTCCCCACAACATGAACTGAATTGTTTGGTGCACTGGCATAATTGCATACTCTGTCGAGATGAAATAAAAATACGCCGGGATCGCTAAAAAGAAAATGTTATTGATTGTGTGTTTGACTTTTCCCCAGTATATGAAGTAGATGCTGATAAGTGACAAGGCCATTAGTGTCACATCGCCGGGTAGACATCTATAGCGTAATTTTCCTGCGAGTCCCATGGTCAAACTGTAAACGCTAAAAATGGTGGACAAGATGAAAATCAAGTACAAGCCAATCGTAATTCGTTTCGCTTCGTTTGAGTTGGAAGTAAGTTTGTCGACAATCAAGTGAATAAATGACACTCGCATGAATGGGAAAAATAGTTTCGCATAAATATAGCAAATTTTGAATGTTCGAGTGGGTTCCTGCAAGTTTATGTTGCGAATTTTTGAAAGCTGATTTTTATTATGGATTAGGATTTTTGCAATGTTTAGCTTTGCAGCTCAGGGGTTAATAGAAAAATGGAAGTAAAATAATTATAATAAAAAATTATGCCAAAAGGAATCTTTAACGTGCCGGTTGCCAAAAATGAGCCCGTAAGGACATATGCACCCGGTTCACCCGAAAGAAAAAGTTTGCAGGCCAAACTTGCGGAATTGCGTTCAGTAGAAGTTGAATTGCCGATGATTATTGGAGGGAAAGAAGTAACGACAGATCGCCGCCGTAGAATTGCACCGCCTCATGATCACAAACATACTTTGGGCTATTTTTACGAGGGAGATTCTTCTCACGTACAAATGGCGATTGATGCTGCCTTGGACGCAAAAAAAGAATGGGCAAATATGAGTTGGCAGCATCGTGCAGCTATTTTTCTGAAAGCTGCTGATTTGTTGACTGGTCCGTATCGCGATAAAATGAATGCAGCAACAATGCTGGGACAGTCAAAAAATGCTTTTCAGGCAGAGATTGACGCAGCTTGTGAATTAGCTGATTTTTTCCGTTTTGGAGTGAAATGTATGGTTGATATTTACGAAATGCAGCCGGAATCTTCTGCCGGAATCTGGAACTACAATGAGTATCGTCCTTTGGAAGGATTTGTATTCGCGTTGACTCCGTTCAACTTTACGTCAATTGCAGGAAACTTGCCTAGTGCTCCGGCAATGATGGGTAACGTTGCTGTATGGAAACCGTCAAACACGTCAGTGTATTCAGCAGCCGTTATTATGGAAATTCTGCAGGAAGCTGGTTTGCCTGACGGTGTAATTAATTTGGTTTACGTTCCAGGACCTGTTGCAGGGGACGTAATTTTCAGTCACCCTGAATTTGCAGGTATTCACTTTACCGGTTCAACTGCAGTCTTCCAAAATATTTGGAAAACAATCGGCGAAAACATCTTCAAATACAAATCATATCCGCGTATCGTTGGTGAAACCGGCGGTAAAGACTTCATTTTTGCAGATCCGACAGCTGATCCTCAGGCATTAGCGGTCGCTATGTTACGTGGTGCATTCGAGTACCAAGGACAGAAATGTTCTGCTGCTTCCCGCGTTTACGTCCCTGAAAGTATTTGGGACGATGTTCGCGCGCGTTTCGATAAAATGATGGCTACGGTTAAAATGGGGCCGGTTGAAGATTTCACAAACTTTGTGAATGCTGTTATCGACGAAAAATCATTCGATAAACTGGCTTCTTACATTGAGAGAGCTAAAGCAAGCAGCGATGCCGAAGTTATTTGGGGTGGTAAATGCGACAAGTCAGTTGGTTATTATATTGAGCCAACGGTTATTTTGGCGAAGAAGGCAGATTATGAAACAATGGTTGAAGAGTTGTTCGGACCAGTGTTGACAGTTTATGTCTACGAAGATGAAAAGCTTGACCAAACATTGAATATCTTGGACAGCACATCGATTTATGCATTGACCGGAGCAATCTTCTCACAAAACCGTTACAATATTGAACGTATCGCGAAACGTTTGGAAAATTCTGCCGGAAACTTCTATATCAATGATAAACCAACCGGTGCAGTTGTTGGTCAGCAGCCTTTCGGCGGCGCACGCGGTTCAGGTACAAATGATAAAGCCGGATCGGTTTTCAATATGATCCGTTGGACATCGATTCGTACAATCAAAGAAACTTTTGTTTCTGCGAAAGAATACATGTATCCGAACTTTATGCCGGATCAGAAATAAGAAAAATTTTTTATTCGATATGAAGGAGATGATTTTATGCATCTCCTTTTTTTTTGCATGTAGACTGCTTACATTTGTTGGAAAGATTTAAGATATGTTGAAGGCACCAAAATGGATTCGGGAAAAAGTATTGACCAAGTGGGGAATAGTTACGATTGCCTTTGTTGTTTATATCCTTTTCTTAAACGAACACAATGTGTTACAACATCTTCAAAATAAATCGAAACTCCACCAGCTTACGGAACAGAAGGAATTGCTTCAGGATAAAATTGAAGCCGACAAGATGAAGATCGAAGAGCTTCAGACCAGTCAGAAAAATCTTGAAAAATTTGCCCGTGAGCAGTTTCTCATGCATAAGGAGAACGAAGACGTTTTCGTTGTCGTAGAATAATCACCAAGTTTAATCAATCGCTTCAGCCAAATTTTTCTAACCAGAGGGTTATAAAATTGTAAAGATGATTAATTTAAAGAATTGAGGTTTTAGAGGTATTTGATATATCAAAGTTTTTTCTTTAAATTGATAACAAATTATGAAGCTGAATATCAACATATTTAAAATTGAGACCAATCATGTGGCTCCTCAGAAAGGACGGATTTTGATTGCCGAGCCTTTTTTGCCGGGTAGCTATTTCAATCGGTCTGTCATTTTGTTGGTGGCTCACAGCGATAAAGGAGCAGTCGGTTTCATTTTAAACAAAAAGGTTGATTATCCTATTAATGAGATTATTCCGGACTTTCCTGATTTCGATGCCGATGTATATATTGGAGGTCCGGTGAGCACCGATTCAATTTATTTTATTCATTCGCTGGGAAAAGAAATTAGCGGAAGTATTCTGATTAAGGATAACTTGTATTGGGGGGGGGATTTTGAAGAATTAAAAAACAAGATCCGACTTGGTATGGTTAAGCCCGGCGATGTTCGCTTTTTCATGGGATATTCAGGATGGGATCATGGTCAGCTTGAAGAGGAACTTTCGGAAAATAGCTGGCTGGTTTCAGACATTGAGCAAGATACCGTGATGGATGTGGACTCGGAAAAGCAAATGTGGCTGGATATCGTAAAAGGAATTGGCGGAAAATATCTTATGTGGGAAAATTTTCCGGAGAACCCATCAATGAATTAACATGCGATTGAACTCTTCAGCAATTAACTGGCTGTATCGTCGGTAAAAGCGTTTCATCTCAAAGGCACGAATGTATTGTACTCCACGCAGATCGTTAGCGATAAAAACTTCATCAGCCTCCAGTAAATCTTCTTCATAAAGTTCATCAATCTCATTGAAATGTAGCCCCAGTTTTTCACATACTTGGTTCACAACTCGTTTTGCGGCGTTAATGTAACACCCTGTGGTTGGAGACGGAGTGTATACCTGGCGGTTTTTAATTAGAAAAATGTTAGAGCCCGGAGTTTCGAGTATACAATGGTTTTGGTTAATAATCAATGGTAGATTGCCATTTTCGTTCATGGCTGCATTGGCAATTTTCCAAATTGGTTCAGATCCTATTTGTAATGATGATAGCTGAGCGTCGGATTTTTGAATCTGCCGGTATAGCTCAAGGTGATATCCTTCCTGATTTAGCGTATAGGTTGATTCTTTTTCCGGAAAGATTTCAATTAGGTAGTCCTGAGAGTTAGTATTGAAAAAAAAGCTCAGGCGTATAATAGCGCTTTTATAGCATTTGTTTTTTACTAGAGCTCGCTCTATTTGTCGTTTTAATCCGTTGTCGTCGTTGATCAAAAAATCAGGTTCGCTCAGTTTGAGTAGCTGAAAATGCAACTTCCATAGTTTCATATGTTCATCCCAGAATGGTAATTGGCTTTTCACCATTCTCAGTTGATCCGAAAACAACAAGCTCTGCAGCTGAGTTGAATCAAAGATGCTTTCCTCATTTCTGTAGAACGTTTTGTTATATAGGACGAAATTCCCCATGCTAAATCACGCGAAGTAATTTATCCAGAAAACTCTGAAAGTAGTGTCCGTTAAGAAGGATCGGGTATATAAAGCCGAATAATGCACCGAGAAAGTGAGCATCGTGCGCTATATTGTCATTCTGTTTTCGGCTCATGTAATAGGAATAGGCCAGGTACACCAAGGCAAAGACAATTCCCGGAATGGGCAGTAATCCGAAAAAGTAAATCTTGTTCCAGGGATCGAAAAAGATTGCAGCAAACAAGACTGCAGATACTGCTCCCGAAGCACCGACTGCATTGTAGTAAAAATTGTTGCGGTGCTTATACAGGGCATAAACGTTCGAGAATAACATGCCGCCGAAGTATAACAGCAAAAAGTAAGCATCAGCCATGCGGCCAAACACAAAGAAATCCATCTCGATAGCACGGCCGAAAGAGTACAGTACAATCATATTAACCAGCAGATGTTCCCAGTTAGCATGTACAAAACCATGGGAAATCAGTCGGTAATATTCATTCTTATGGATGATCTTGCTGGCATTAAACTGAAGTTTATCCACAAGATCAGGCCGACCAAAGGCTATAACCGAAACAATGCACGTAGCAATAATAATTATAGTCGTCATTTTTAATTAGTGTAAGATTTTGTAGATCATTTCTTTCTGAAGGTCACCAACGCTGGATGAAACATTTCCAAGACCTTTCGATTTCATGTCGAATTCTCGTAATGTCGAGATGATTTCAACCACTTTACGAATTGGATATTGCTTGGCTGCAGTAATATAATCTTTTACAAAGAAGGGAGGAACACCTAATTTAGAAGCAACCGTGTTTGGCGATTTATCTTCCATAAAGTGATAGGTCAGGATCTTCATAAAGTATTGATAAAGGCTCGAGATTGTCCGGGGAAACGGATTTGCGTTTTGGTTGGCCGTAAAATAGTTGATAATCTGGTTGCTTTTCAAAACATTACGTTGCCCCAGAGCATTTTGCAGCTCAAAAATATTGTAGTCCTTACTGATGCCAATGTTTTTTTCAATGTGGTCGGCTGTAATTTGAGTATTCTCGGGGAGGCTTATAATCAGCTTTTCCAACTCGTTTGATACTTTGCTCAAATCGGTTCCGAGGTACTCTGCCAGTAATATCGAAGCCTGAGGTGCAATTGTATAGTTTCGTCGTGCCAGATAACCTTTAATCCAATCCGGCAATTGGTTGTCGTAAATTCGCTTCGATTCGAACAGAACTCCGCTTTTTGCAATCAGCTTGCTAAAGGTTTTCCGTTTGTCGAGCGTTTTGTATTTGTAACTCAGTACTAGAATTGTCGAGTTCAGCGGATTTTTGGCATAAGCTTCCAAATCCTCGATCTTTTTAATATTCTGCGCTTCGCGGACAACGATTACCTGATGGCTGGACATCATGGGAAATCGTCGTGCATAGGTGATAATCGTGTCAATATCGGTGTCTTTACCATACAAAATATGCTGGTTGAAGCCTTTTTCAGCGTCAGTCAGGACATTGTTGGTGATGTAATCGGCTATTTGATCAATGAAATAACTTTCATCACCCATTAAAAAATAAATAGGGTGATAAATTTTCTTTTTAAGGTTGCTCAGAATATCGTCGAATGTCATTTGTTTACTTGAAAAGGTTAAAATTTCAGGTGTCTTACAGAACGGCCGTTGGTTTTTATTTCGACAAGTGCATCAATCCCGGTTTTGATGTGCATCTCAACAAATTCGGATGTTACCTTTTTGTCGCTGGCATCTGTTTTAATTCCCGTCGAAATCATTGGTTGATCAGAAACCAATAGTAAAGCACCTGTTGGAATTTTGTTGGCAAAACCGACTGTAAAAATTGTTGCAGTTTCCATATCAATGGCCATGGCCCGGGTTTTTTTTAAATATTTTTTGAATCGTTCGTCAAATTCCCACACTCTGCGGTTGGTGGTGTAAACTACCCCTGTCCAATAATCTTTTTGGTTTTCACGAATTGCCGTAGAGACAGCCCGCTGCAGGTTAAAGGCCGGGAGTGCAGGGACTTCCGCCGGAAGATAGTCGTTCGAGGTACCTTCGCTTCGGATGGCTGCAATAGGAAGTATAAAATCGCCTAACTTATTTTTCTTCTTCAGGCCTCCGCATTTTCCTAAAAAGAGGACCGCTTTGGGACCAATTGCACTCAATAAATCCATAACAGTTGCTGCATTGGGGCTACCCATGCCGAAGTTGATGATGGTCATGTCGTCGGATGTGGCACTGGGCATATTTTTTTCTTCGCCGTCAACAGGAACATTAAACCGCTTCGCAAACATTTCCACGTAAAGCTGGAAGTTTGTTAATATGATATATTCACCAAATTCTTCGAGGGATTTTCCAGTATATCGGGGAAGCCAATTGTCAACAATCTCTTTCTTTGTCTTCATGTGCAATTGATATATTTGTAACTAAAATTGAATGTTGGAAGCCATCGAAAAACGACCACTATACAAAAATACAACTTTGCAGATTTTAAAATGTTCAAACAGCTAAATTTACCGACATATTCCTTTCGTACCCGCCAAACAGAATCAAAAATTCAGATTTTTGATGAAATTCGGAAAAAATTTCTTGTCCTGACTCCCGAAGAGTGGGTGCGCCAGAATTTTATCCGTTATTTGGTCGAAGAGAAAAATTTTCCCGCGTCGTTGATGGCTATTGAAACAGGTCTCAAGCTCAACCAAAATCAATTTCGTGCCGATTTGCTGGTTTATTCGAAAGGCGGGAATCCTTTGATGATTGTTGAGTTTAAAGCTCCCGAAGTGAAGATCACGCAAAAAACCTTCGACCAGATTGCCCGATACAACCTAACCTTTATGGTTCCATACCTGATTGTTTCCAATGGTTTGAACCACTATTGCTGCAAGGTTGATTTTGACGCCAGAAATTACCAATTCTATAAAGATATACCTGATTTTGGAGATCTGGCCTAGCGATTAAAGAATACGCTGGTAAATGTGCTCGTCAATTCTTCCTTTTGGGGAATTAAGCCATTCCTTTTTTGTTCCTGAAAGCGTGAATCCGCACTTCTCGAATAAACCACAACTGGCTTCATTGTTCGCTCCAATGTTAGCGTATAGCTGATGTAGTCCAAGTCGTTCTTTCGCATAATTGCACACCAGTTGCAGCGCATCAGCTGCATAGCCTTTTTGCCGGTTGATTTCCGCATAGATTAAAATCCCAATTCCGGCTCGCTGGTGGTATGGATCGAAGTCGAAAAGATCGATAGCTCCCACCGGTACATTTTCTTCATTCTGGATGATAAGCCGCAATTGTTTGGTTTCGTAAATATCCCGATGTGATTCCTCGATATACTGTTTCAAGATATATCGTGAAAATGGCAGCAGGGTGTTACTAACCTCCCAGATTGAGCTGTCATTTTCCCAAATGTACAAAAGCTCCAAATCTTCCGGTTCCAGAGGGCGGAGGCTTATTTTTCTGTATCTCAGTAGGTTTGTAATCATCTTCCCAAACGTTTGAAGTTGCGAATAATAATTTCCAGATCAGTTAAAATACGGTAATTTTTAGCATATAGTCGGTCTGATTCCAGTTTTTTGTTCTCCGGTACTCTCGAGTCGAGAGGTGTTAGCGCGTTTAGTATACCTTCTTTTATTTTCGGAAGGTGAAGGTCATTTTGTCTGTTCCCGGCAAAGCCGACCCAGGACTTTTTCCCTTTAATCACATCCAGACAGTTTTGGACGAGTCCTCTTTTATTTTCAAACGCCCAAAACAAAAAGGGAAAGAAAACTAAGAGTAACGAAGCTGCTTTCAAGTCGAACCATCGTTTTTTGAGCTGGTTGTATTTTGAGGTTAACGGGCTGTTGTAAAGTTTGATTAAATCTCCGCTAGTGTTGGCTGAATTACTTCCAATAATTGTCTGACTTCCCGCGGGCGCAATCTTAAATTGCAGGTTAAGGTTGCATAAGTCCAGCATGGAGTCAATAATAACGCCAGTACCTGCATCTTCTCCGCTAAAAATAATTTCGTCGGGCTTGTGTATATTGGCGATCTCTTTTATTTGATTAATGTTTCCCAGGTAATTATCAGCGTTAAATTGCTCGTTGGGAGAGACAACGCCTAACAAATCGAATTTCACACCTGCATCCGCAACGATCTGTTTTATTCGTTTCGTTTCCGATTGGTTTGCAACGATAATGCATCTTGCGCGTTTGTTATTTTTTAGCTTGAAAGTCTGGAGTGAGGTTGTTGCAAGTAAGATGCGTAGTGAGGGAAGGATGGACAAAGCCCATAATGATCCAAGTAAAATTAGCATTCGGGAGAATCGCCATGTTTCATTGAAGAAGGAGTAGGAGAGGATGACAAAAAGGCTTCCAAGCAAAACACCTCGAACAACATTTTTGGTTGAACCCGGTTTTCTGTAACCGTTTGTAAAAGCAATTCCCGCGATCCATAGTATAGCGTAGATGGGAACAAACGTTCTGTAGAATTCAGAAGGGAAGTGCCCTTTATCGAAAAAGATTGTTTCCCAAAGCGGTGCTATCCAATAATAACCCAGTATGATTAAAACAAAGTCCATGATTGGGAAAAACAGGATGTTAAGCAGTCGCGTTAAAACAGAGATAAAAGCTCTGAAATATATACTTGCATTAATCGTCAGGTTAAATAAACGGCTCTGTTGCGTCGAAAAATGTTTTTCAGAAAATAGAAGCATGGCTTTGTAGAAGATTTTCACATAGTTGAGGCTTCCTTTTTTTGTGCTTTCACCTTTGTAGTGAATTATTTTCGTCTCGGGGAAATAATAGTTTTTGTAACCGCTTTGTGTTATTCGATAAGACAAATCAATATCCTCGCCATACATGAAAAAGTTTTCGTCGAGCAAGCCAATTTTGTTGAGTACTGTTTTTCGCAGAAGGATAAATGCCCCGGCTAATACATCAACTGGCGAAGTTTGATCGTCGGGGAGGTGCCCCAGATAGTACTTCGCAAACCGTTTTGATTTAGGAAATATGCTTGCAAGTCCGGACATTTTGTAAAAGGCGACCCATGGAGTAGGTAGCCCTCGCTTCGATTCCTTTAGAAAGTTTCCTTTTCCATCGATCATCTTTACGCCAAGTGCTCCTGCATCGGCGTTGTTATCCATGAATTCGACACACTTCAAAAAACAGTCTTCTTCAACAATTGTGTCAGGATTCAGTAGTAAAATGTATTCGCCTTGTGAGATAAGAATGCCTTGGTTATTTGCTTTCGAAAATCCCGTGTTTGTATCGTTGCTGATTAGTTTAACCTTCGGAAATTTATTCTGTAGCATTTGGCACGATCCGTCAACCGAATTATTGTCGACAACAATTACCTCGCCATCTATCATTTGCAATGCTTTCTGCACAGAAAGCAAGCATTGCTCTAAGAATTCTTTGACATTGTAGTTGACGATGATGACGGACAGCTTCATAACCGGGACTATTGGGAAAGCGAACTTTCAAAATCGAGTCTGTTCTTAATTGATCGGGCTAAAGTCAGCTCGTCGGCATATTCGAGTTCGTCGCCGATTGAAACACCTCTGGCGAGCGTTGAAATTTTAATGTTAAAATCTTTGAGCTTCTTATAAATGTAGAAATTAGTTGTGTCGCCTTCCATTGTTGTACTCAATGCTAAAATTACTTCGCTAATATTGCCTTCTTTTACACGTTCAACAAGTGAATTTATTTCTAAGTCTGAAGGGCCGATACCATCCATTGGAGAAATGATTCCACCTAAAACATGATATAGTCCGATAAATTGACGGGTATTTTCAATGGCCATAACATCTCGAATGGTTTCTACGACACATACAATTTCTCCGGTTCTTTCCTGTTGGCTGCAGATATTGCAGATGTCGTTGTCAGATATATTATGACAAATTTTGCAGTGCTTTATTTCGGTTCGTGCTTTTATGATGCTGTCTCCGAATATTTCAACGTCATTCTTTTCTTGTTTAAGCAAGTGTAAAACCAAACGTAATGCAGTTTTTCTTCCTATCCCTGGTAGCTTCGAGAATTCGTTGACTGCATTTTCCAGTAAACGAGAGGGAAATTTTTCAATCATCATGGCACAAATCCGGTTAATGTTGCGCCCAAAATTAATAAGTGTAAATCAATTCAACCTAGTATAAAGTAATTTTATATGCAGAAGTAATTGGCAATCTGCATAAAATGCTGTAATTTATACTTGTGAAAAAGGAGATCGTGATTGTGGGAGACTACCACATCCTTCGAACTGGTTTAAAATTATTACTTGAAAGCAAAGGAGAATTTGAAGTAGTAGGGGAGGCTTCGAATACAGAGCAGCTACGAGAATGTATGGAGTATTCAACTCCGGATGTAGTGCTGTTAGATTTGATTCTTCCTCAGGATGTAGTCGTCGAAATGCTGAAATATCTTCAGTATGAATTTATCCGTATTCCGGTTGTTGTAATTGCTGTTAATGCGAGTCAGGGGGCAATTCTCGACTGTGTAATGCTGGGCGTAAAAGGCGTGGTTTGGAAGGAAAGTTCTGAAGAAGAATTGTTTGAGGCCATTAATGCCGTAATCGGAGGGAAACAGCATTTTCAGATGCCCCCTTCCGGAATCGATAATCATTTAATCAATCAGTTTGAGAAAGTACAGGAAGGGCGGTCGGAACTGGTAACGCTCAGCCAGCGCGAACAGCAGGTGTTAAAGTTGATTGCAGAAGGATTTTCTTACAAAGAAATCGGTAATAAATTGTCGATAAGTCCCCGGACAGTAGAGTCCCATAAAAATAATTTGCTGGTCAAACTGAATTTAAACTCTCCTATAGATCTTGTTAAGTATGCTGTACGGTCAAAATTAGTTGATTAGCAACTTGGTTCTATTTATTTCCCTTCATAATTATAGCTTACAAATAATACGGGATTTTACGGATAAGAATCCGTGATTTTACGGATTGAATTCGATGTGTCGAAGGTCGTAACTTGCAATTCCATTTCGATTTATAACCAAAAATTGTGCTGCCTTAGGATGGAATCCGAGAGAGAGGAAGAGTATTACTGAAAATTACTATTCGTGGGAGGATTTTTTATGAAGCAGCCTTTACTCGTAGCAATCTACAAGTATCTTAGTTCGGTTAATCCCGGGCCAAGGTCGATGCTTGCAGGGCATAATCAACGTCGTTTTGCCGTTAATTTAAGTACGGTTTCTGTTGTAAAAGTGCAAAAGAACAACATGCAGGATGTGTTGTTTACAAATCGGTACGACCTTATTCAAAGCAGATGCGTCTTCTGGCTGATGAAAAAGTGGGTAAGTGAGATTCCTCCACCATTATAGCCGGATTGATGCAATCCACTATTCTATCCTAAATAGAAGGAACAGTTCCATTCAGGACTTTTCCGTTAAGCACTAAATAAAGAGATTAACCGGGATAATTTATTCCGCAACAGCTTGTTCACCCTGTAAAATACCACAAAAATGAAACATCATTTAATTTAAAATTAATATAAATGGATGCAATGAGTGTCTAGCTCGTTGTTTGTTTTGACTATCTACCCGCTTCTGCAAACGATTAGCTGTTTGCAACTCGCAATATTTCGCATTATACTATTCGAAAGTTCGTGATCTTTCTTTTGGGATAGGTCACAGTGACTTTCTGCCCCCTGTGCTAAGCATTCTCTGGCTTCTCTGAGAGCCATTCTTTAGCTAAACAATTCTGAAGAAAAGTAAATGGCTGCTGTAAGCTATTGTAATGTACTGTTTTCGTGATACTGAAATGAAATTTAAAGAAACGTGATTTATGAAAAATTTTTACTTGAAAAAACATTGGAGGTACATGTCCTTATTTTTATGGATATCTGCCTTTTTGCTGTGTATACCTTCTGTATCAGCACAGAAAATTGAAAAACTTTCGCAAGCCCAAAATGGGAAACTAACACAAATTAATGACCCAGTGATGTGGGTAACTGGTAATGTAAACGGCCAAAAAGCTCACTATACAGAGAATATGACACTTCCGTATCAGCTGGAGCTTATAAATTTAGTTCCTGATTCGACCTATACGGTTACGATTGGTTGGGATACGAAAAAAAATGGTAAGCACGCGCTTGACTTCCTGACATCTTATGACCGGGAATATATGCATGATGTTTTTTATGGGATAGATGGACATCCGGATTACCCTGAAACAATTGAACCCTTGGCTGGTACGGCGCTAGAAGGAACAACTCCAGTTGAAAATCGTTATGAGATTCCAACACCAGAGGATACTGGTTGGTCTGCTTCAAATACTCAGGGATATACAGAAGGAGATATGCCCGCATTTTTTGATGCAATGGATTCTGATTTAAAGCAGTTTTCAATTTTTAACGGGCACTTAGCTAATGGCAATTTTCTTTCAACAGATTATACCCATGATCCATTTGTTGTTGACGGAACGACATCTGATTATTTGAGAATAAAGTTTGTTGCAGATGGGGAAAGTGTCGTATTTGCCTGGGGGGCAAATATCGGATCCCAAGCAATTTGGGGAGAAGGCTGGTCTTCCACTGGTATTACAGGGAGTCCTTATCACACCTTTGTTTGGGATTGTGTGGATCTGGATGGTTGTGGTAACAAAGAAGTTCAGTTGTCAACCGACGCACTGATATGTCCTGATCTGGTTGTTGTGTGTAGTCCGGATCAGGAAGTTGGACCGTGCCTCACACAAGGACAAGTAGATGATGCTTTCTCGTCTTGGTTGGACGGTTTTTCTGTTTCTGGGGCAAGCCCGATCGTAACTTATACTGTCAATGATGTTATTGTGGATAATTTGGAGGGTATTACTCCTCCTAATTTTTGTGGTGGTTCTGTAACAGTACAAATTTCGGCAACAGACGCCTGTAATGTTGAAAGTGCATGTAGTGGAACCTTTACTGTAACAGGGGATACCGAGATCCCAGTAATCACAACGCTGATGGGCGACGCCGACCTAGGTTGTAACCCAAGTGCGGAGGCTATTGATATTGCCTTAGGCGGAGCGACAGCCCAGGATAACTGTGACGGAGATTTGAGCGGTTCTATTGTTCCAAGTACGGGATCGCCCGTCAACACCGAAGGTTGCC
>QKCF01000062.1 GCA_003246935.1 Sunxiuqinia sp.
CAGATTTACGTGCCCTGGGGCCCTGGGGCATTTTTATTTAAAGGCGGTAATTTTTTCTTTGTTTGTTTAATATCGACATGATCACGGGCGACATAATGGTATTTTTTCGAGGTAGATACTTGAGGTTTCCGGTCAGCAATCTCAGAACTATCGATCGCTCTTGAAATTACTTGAAAAACCGAGCCCGAATAGACAAAGCGATAAGCACTACCAAAAAAACTTAAAATATTATTAACTCCTTGTATTAAGATTGTATATCGCACTAATATTTAATTGATTTGTACAGCCAAACCTAACTATGGAACTTAATTAATCAATATTAATTTAACAGGTATGTTTTGGTATAATAACGAAATAGAACAACTTGAATCAAAGCCGGTAACTCCTAAAGGTCAAAAGCTCAGACTGCTATTGTACGGAAGTTCATCGATGCGCCTATGGGCTGATCCCCAGAATGATTTTCCGGAATTTGAAGTTATCAACCAGGCTTTTGGAGGTTCCACGTTAGCTGCCTGTTGTTGGTTTTTTAAGCGATTAGTACCTCAGTATCATCCGGATTTGCTCGTTTTTTATGCCGGGGATAATGACCTGGGAGATGGTCGTCACCCGGAAGAAGTTTTTATCTTTTTTAAATACTTAATGGCTTTAATTGACCTGCATTGCGGAAATATACCCGTAGCTTTTATTTCAATTAAACCAAGCATTGCGAGACAATATTTAATAAATTCAATCAAATTTACAAATAGCATTATTCATAAGGAGATAGAAGCTTTTCATCCTAATTGCACCTTTGTTAATATATTTGATTCAATGTCGGAGATTAATAACAAAGAAATACTATTTGAAGACAATGGGTTGCATCTAAGTGAAAACGGATACGAGCTTTGGAAAAAGCTACTAAAAGAACAATTTCTTAACAAGTTTATAGGTTAGCCCTTATTACAATTTCACATATGAAAAGGAAATATCATAAATGGTACAGTCCAAACTTGCAACGCGACATGGAACTCCTGATATATGGCCATTCCGGTGCTCGTGTTCTTTTATTTCCTACCCGCACAGCAAGGTTTCACGATTATGAAGACTGGGGAATAATTCGATCAGTTCAACATTATATTGAAAACGGATGGCTTCAGGTTTATGCACTTGATAGCATTGATCAGGAAAGTTATTATTGTTTCTGGGTGCATCCAACAGGTCGAATTCAACGACATATCCAATATGAAAATTATGTTTTACAGGAAGTAATGCCCTTAAGTTACAAGCTCAATCCTAATTTATGCCTTATGTCAATTGGGTGCAGCATGGGAGCATACCATGCCATGAACCTGGCCCTTAGGCATCCCCAATGGTTTGCTAAGGTAATTTCGTTGAGTGGCCGTTATGATTTAACCCGAAACCTGGGAATGTTTGAAAATTTACTGAGCGGCTATTACGATGAAAACGTTTATTTTCACATGCCAAGCCATTATCTCCCCAACATGCCCGAAGGCGAACAACTTGATCACATAAGGCGCCTCGAAATTACATTCGTTATTGGAAAAGAAAATGCTTTTTTGTCTAATAACCGTGAGTTTAGTCAATCGCTGTGGGAAAAAGGAATTTGGCATTCGTTTCATGAGTGGGATGGTTTAGCCCACAGGGCAAGATATTGGCGTCAAATGCTTCCTTTGTATCTATAAATTAGGAATATAATAACATACATTGATACTGTAAATGAGCCTATGAGCCTCACCAATCAAGCTTTTACAAGTTTTTTAAGCAATTTTCAGGCCTTCACTTTTGGTGAGGTCCTGAATTATTCTGAAAAATGGTTTCCCATAATGATAGCAGTCTTCTCCCTATGCAAGGGAGCTTATTTTATGCAACGTTAGGGTATACTCAGCTCCCTTAAGGTAAAAATGGGCACTCAACATTTTTGGATGATGTCTTTTAGTGCATATTCAATCTTCTGGAAGAAACGTTTTTTTGTCATCAGATCAATTTAATTTTTACAGCGATAACTTATCTCTTCATATTTCATGATTTTTGCGTTTATATTGAACCTATCAACGATTTGTTCATAAGGAAATTAGCATGGTAGCAAGAACAAGCCATTCTCACCCTCTTCAGATTGCTGAAGTTCAGGCTGGAACTGACTGCGGAAAGATTGGAGTTACTTTTTGTCCGGGAAAACACGATCGATTTGCTGTAACAGGTATCTGGGCCAGAAATCTGGATATTGATTTAGATATAATAAAAGCCTGGGGTGCTACTCTTGTACTTACGTTATTAGAAACATTGGAAATGATCGATCTAAAAGTTCCGACATTAGGAGAGGAAATACAGCATCGTGGTATGAAGTGGGTTCATTTACCTATTACAGATTACTCTGTTCCTGATGATGAATTTGAGCAAAACTGGCTTATTTATGGTAAAGAAATCCGCCATCGTTTGTGTCAGGGAGAAAATATACTCATACACTGCAAAGGCGGTCTGGGAAGAGCTGGGATGATAGCGGCTCGTTTATTAGTTGAGTTAGGTACTGAGCCGGAAAAGGCCATTAGAATGGTGCGCAGAGTACGATTTGGAGCCATTGAAACTTACGCTCAGTTAGCATTGGTTAAACAAACGACAATGATTAATGAAGCGCCTTGTAAATGAATTCAGAAATAGTTGCAATTGATATTCGTTGCATGAAGCGCGTTGGTGGACAATTAGGCACCAACCCTGCTGGGATATACAGCGATAGTGACAGGCAAAGATATTATGTAAAGATACTGGAGTCTCCCATGCATGCCCGTAATGAATTTTTGGCGGCGCAGCTTTATCTGTTAGCCGGAGCCCCGGTTCTAAATTACCTTCATAGTATAGATCCTTGTCAGATAGTAACCCGCTGGGTCGAACTTGATAAAAAGAATATCTCACACTTCTCAGAAAGTGAACGTAGACAGGCTCAGCGTTGGTTTGCCGTTCATGCCTGGACAGCTAACTGGGATGCCGCCGGTTTTGATGGTGATAACCAGGGTGTTGCCAACGGTAAGGTATTAACGCTGGATGTCGGTGGGGCACTTGCTTTCCGTGCTCATGGAGATCCAAAAGGAAAGGCATTTGGAACCAGTGTTGAAGAGCTGAATGTATTGCGGAATGATCAAAATAATCCCCATGCAATGAAACTATTTTCTGATATGACTCCAGAACAGCTATATTGTTCGATTCAATCTGTGACTAAAATTTCGGATCAAAAAATTTTTGATGTGATCATTGAAAACGGCGGTAATAAAAAATTAGTGGATAAGATGATTGCCCGTAAAGAGGATATGCGTTTTAGATTGAAAACGTTATAAAAGTTTATCTGGTTAACCAAAGAGTGTTCAATGATATTCAGGATAGCTGTGCCAGTTTTTAAACCAGGCAGGAATAACAGAAGTAGCCAACGCCACATCCCCTGAACACTTTGAGGGTTATACCATTCATCACCTTCAAACTCTATTCCAATGTCTTCCCACAATTCTCCGTATGGGTCTCTGGTTCCAGCACCACCGTGATCAGAGGTTCCGATAAAATCCAAGCCATAACTTTCAAGCTCCATATCCAGCAAGTCGGGTAATGTCTCTTTACCGTCGCCCATCTTGGTATGCATGTGCCAGTGTTACCCTTATAAACTTCTAATATTTTCTCTATTAGTTATTAACAAAACTTCACTAATTAAATGCATAAAGATGATAAAGCCAAACCTTGGGAGACCAAGGGACGGAAAACCAAGGGTCCCTGAAGAGGACAGCCGGGTTGCCATTAGCGTTGATCCGGCATTTATTTGGGGAACTTTGCTGACCGAACAAGGCATCAGGAAGCCCTAATTGAGAAACCGAGATCTCGATTCGGGCTTTTTTTATTTGAATTTTTCCGAGGACAGGACAGCCGGGTGACCTATCTTCGGAAACGGCTATTTTAGGCCGTCTGCTTTAAGGGGTGCGAAGCTCTCGGCGTTTTCTTAGTAGAACGACATTTCTTGGTAAACGGCACATAAATCTTCCAACAATTTTATCGACCGGTGCGGGGCTGGCACTATGCGAAAAGGGGGTGAGGCGGTTTTATCTACAGAGTTTTCCTGAGTCTTTTTATGAGAATTTATTGAATGAACCATGCCTATCCGGTTGACGCAGAACCGTCGGCTGGAATGAACTATCGATGTATCTGACAACGAATTA
>QKCF01000332.1 GCA_003246935.1 Sunxiuqinia sp.
TCTAATTGTTTTCAACAAAAATAACCGAATTTACCACTTCTGCCCGACTTCGGAAGATGAATTTAATCAGTTAAAGAGTCCATTAAATTTCACCATTCCACCCTCCAGCTCGATCACTTTCGAAACACAAGCGGGAATTTCATTGCGATGGTGAGTCACATAAACCATCGTTGTGTTCAAATGCTTGCACACCTGATCGAGCAAACCGACAAAACGAAGTGTTTGCTCCTCGTCCAACCCCTGACAGGGCTCATCCAAAATTAAAAGTGACGGTGATTTAACCAGTGCCCGAGCCAACAACAGGGCCCTTTGCTCGCCCAAACTAGCTTGAATAAACAAGCGATCCGTGAGGTGCTCCAAGCCTAACACCGGAAACCAGCGTTCAGCCAAATCTTGCTGTAAATCGGTCGGTTGACTGGCAAAACCGATTTCATTTTTGAAACCGGAGATGATCACATCCATGCAGCTCAAAGCATCGTAATGGCTATGTGGTTTCGACTGCAACCCAGGGATCGTATTGAAAATACCTTCGCCACGCAGAAAGTACAGATGCAACTCGGGCGACACAAAACCGATCCGGTTTTTGATATCCCAAATGCTTTCGCCCGATCCCCGCTTACGATCAAAAAGCACCAAATCGTTCGTGTAACCTTGTGGATTATCGGCCGTCACCAAGCTCAGCAGCGTTGTTTTCCGAGTAATGCCCATTGCTCACCGGGCTTCACTTGCCAGTCAATATCTTTTAGAATCTGCTTTCCACCAATCGTTACCTGTACCTTATTCATAGCTACAATCTGCTCAAACCGTTCATCATGCTTTACTAAACCCGAAAAAAGTTCGGGAGCAATCGGTTCCAATGCTTTCGCCAACAGTCCTGTTTTCGCTTGAAACTCCGATGCGGCACAGCATTGCAACTGCAGCCCGTCGTGCAATTCAATAACTTGTGAAATTCCAGCCGGAATCATTTTTGGGGAACAAATAATCACAAAAGAAATTCCGACCTCCATTTGCTGCTGAACCAGTTTCGTCAACTTATCCCGAGAATCCACATCCAAACCAACAAACGGCTGATCGAGCACCATCAAATCAGGTTTTTGCAATAAGGCTGCAGCCAGCTGAGTACGTTTACGCTCACCATTACTCAACTGCAACAGTTTCCGGTCACTTAAATAATCGATATGCATGGTCTCCATCACTGAAGCAATAACTTCACTTGAGGCCTGTCCGAGGTTTTCTTTTGCCGCCACTTTCTCCAGATAGCCCAAAATAGTCGGGCTGTTCTCCATCCCTTGGTTTTCGTACCGTTGCCCGTAGTATGTACTTCTCCTCCCGGAGAGGGAAAGAAAGTTGTCCTGCTGTGTAACCATCGTACATTTTAACTCCTTCGGTGCCACCAATTCTCCGGAAGTAGGTGTAAGCTGACCTGCAAGCAGTCTTCCCAGACTGGTTTTTCCACTGCCGGAGCTACCTGTAATTGCAATAGACTCACCGAGTGAAAACCGGAATGAAATATCTCTTAAGATTGTTCTAACGCCACTGCGGAGTACCAGCGACTTAGCATTGATTCTGTCTTCGTTTTCCATTTTGCAAAGATAGGGCGAACACCTTAATTGTATTCTCCAAAGCGAATTCTGTCCCAAAACTTAAGAAAAAGCAAAGGCTGCCAAAACGGACAGCCCCACTTTTCCCACTCTCAGGCAAATCTATTGCAAAACGAAACTAATCGGTACACTAAAGGCCACTCGAACCGGAGCTCCTTGTTGTTTTCCGGGTTTCCAGCGCGGCAAGCTATTCACAACCCGCAATGCCTCTTTGTCGAGCGACGGATCCACGCTGCGGATTACCCGGGCATTGGTTACCCTCCCCTCTTTATCGACCACAAAATTCACATACACTTTTCCCTGAACTCCATTTTCCTGAGCAATGACCGGATACTTGATTGAAGCGGCGATGTATTTTCTTAATGCCATCTCGCCTCCTGGAAATTCAGGCATTTCTTCAACGATGTAGAAAATCGGCTCTTCCTTCTCTTCCTTTTCTTCTTCCCGCGAAACTGTTGTTGCAATTGGTGTTACTTCGATAGCCGTTGCAGCATCAGCTTCAGTATCCTGAATTTCCAAATCTTCTTTTACTTCAACATCATTGGCTACAATATTCAACACCTCTACAACTCTCGGGGGTGGCGGTGGCTCTGGTGCACGAGCCTGTTCTTGTCTGGTAATGGGAATTATTTCTGTTTCAATTTCCTGTACTGTTACTCCACCTAACGACTTCACTTCTTTAACAGGTGTTTTCAATTCGAAAGCAAAAAAGCAAATCCCCAAAGCCAGAATCAACCCGATCTCAACAAAAAAGTTGTGATAACGATCAAGGTCAACATTCGGATATTTTTTGACTTCCATGACTTTTGGTTTTACTATTAGAAATCAGATTAATAACGATATGTGTTCAGAGGCAATACTCATAAAAGAGCGGTGATAAGCTAAATCGTATTTCCTTTTGGGAACAATGAACACTGTTCATGCACATTGGAGGATCTTACATTGGCGTATACGAAACGAAAGATGAGCTAGTTTCCTTATTACTTAAATTGAAGTATGTTAATGACAATTGTTTTGCAACAGCAGTCCACAAAAAAACCCGACCCGGAAATGAATTCCGAATCGGGCAAGATGCTATTTTATTTCAAATGGAAAGGTTTCAGTCTAAAACGAAGCTTTCTGCCTCCTTGACACCGGCAAAAAAGTTTTCCAGTTCTTTCAGTGTTGTCTCTGTTTTCGGCACGTCTTTCACAATCTTTCCTTTTTCCAGAATGACAATGCGGTTACACACTTCAGTGATATTGTCAAGCGTGTGTCCCGAAATCAGAAAGGTTGTTCCCTGTTCCGCGGCTTGCTTCTTAAGAAGGCTACGCAACTTGTATTGTGAGCTCGGGTCAAGGTTGGCAAAAGGTTCGTCCAAAATCACCACCTCAGGTCTCCCCATCATTGCCGCAGCAATACCCACCTTTTTCTGGTTTCCTTTCGAAAGATCGCGAATAAATTTCTTCTTTCCCCGAATTTCACCATTAAAAAACTCATCGAATGCAGTCAGGTGAAGCTCCAGGTCCGACTTATTCATTTCCCGCAAGTCACCGATAAATGTGAAGTACTCGTCAGGTGTCAGGTATCCAATTGTAAAGCTTTCGTCAATGAATGCACCTGTAAACGCTTTCCAGTCTTCCGATTCCTGCACCGTAATACCTTGGCTAACGACATGACCCTTTGATGGTACAATCAAGTCGAGAATGAGGTTAAACAAGGTTGTTTTTCCGGCACCATTGTTACCAACAAGGCCGAACAACTCGCCTTTTTCAATTTTCAATTCTGAAATATTCAGAACAATTTCTTTTTGATAGGCTTTTATGAGGGTTACGATTTCAATCATGACTATGAATTTTTGTAATCGCGAATCATGCGATGCTTATTGTAATTATAAATTTTAGCAAAATAATTGAAAAGCTGAGGCTGAAGGATAATTCCAAGGATACCTATACTTCCCATGAGCATTAAGGCAGGAATAGAATCTGTCATCCACTTGAATAAGTAGAAAACGATAATTGGCCCGAAGATCAACGGGAAGGCAATTAACCATTGCGCGGCGCCCATACCCTGGTAGTTGAACACAGCCGAACCTCCAAGATCGACCGCCTTCTTACTACCACTTCCAAACAGGAAGATCAGGTTCATATTTACACCAATATGATAGAAAAACAGCGCTGTATTAAAATAGATAATCCGTACATCGATAAAACCGTAGGCCAGCGTCACCAGGAAATACACAAACGACACAACCACATTCAAATAATAGAATGCCTGGAGAAACTGTTTCATCTTGAAATTCTGTGTCATCAGCATTGAGAAATACCGACTATGCCATGCCGGAAAAAACTGACCAATGGAAATTGTGAACATTCCTGTCATCAGCAGCCCTCCGATAATAAAAATGCCCTCCGGAATTCCCTTATCAACATCTCTGTAAATGAGAAATCCATATGCTAAAAACAGAATTGTCAGCATGAACTGCGTACGCGGCCGCTTGTTTCGCCAAATCATACGCACATCCAGGGATATAAACTTGCCATAATCGCCTAAGCGACTCATCCAGCTAAAATCACGGACATTCGAGTCCCTTTGCTTGTGTTCAACCAGATTAAGATAAAGGTTAGCAACCAGGAAACGCTGATTTAACCAGTAGAAAAATACAGGTAACGCAGCCAGCCCAACTGCAATAACAGGATAGGACATCATCGCATCCAACAACTGCCCAAACAAGCCGGTCAGAGACACGATTCCGAAAAAATTAATTGCATACAAGCCGCAAAAGACAGCTGCAAAAACATAGAAACCCCAACTACTCTCGTTGATCCACCACTTCAGATAGGTTGACAGGAAATGATTACTCAGAATTAGAAAAACAATACCTGCCAACCAAGCCGCAGCTGCAATAGCCGAATGACCGGGAACCACAATCCGGAAGAAAAGCGGTATGATCATAAAAAAAGGAAGCAAATTGAAGAAATGCAGTAGTGAGCGCACCAACAAGTAGCGAGCAATTTGCTTGCGCCTGATATTCTGGATTATAAATGACTTAAAGCTGAGCGTTGGCAAGTTCTGCAAAAGCTGTCGGGTGACCAAATCGAAGGCAAAATAAATCAACAGATAACGTGCCATATCTTCTCCCGGGAATTTATCGGCCAATACTTTGGGTATAACAAAAACACCAAGCGAAAGAAATACCAGCGTAAAATACAAAGCAAGAAACACCAGCATAATGGTTGTTGCCACACTTCGTCCAAAAGAGGACGATCGCCTGACTTCTTTCCATGAAAAGGAATACAGATTTGGTCTCATAGTTGTTTTTTGAATTTGCTTTCTAAATTACATAATCCGAGTGACGATCGTGCAACATTTCTTAAAAACCAGTTTTTTACCTTCCAGATTCGTCAACTGAATATAGAAAACATAGATTCCGGCCGGCAATTCCTGCCCGTTTCCAAGTTTGCCATCCCAATTTAGATTGGCTTCCTGCCCTATTATTACATTTCTCTGTGGTTGATCAATCAGATCAATCAATCGTCCTGCAGCATCAAAAACGCGCATATTCAAATTCCATTCAGGCTCTACTAGTTTGAACTGAATTGTGGAATAATCGTTATAACCGTCCCCATTCGGAGATATGGCCTCCGGTTCAATTTGCACCGAATTCTCAGCAAGCTCAACAGCTGCCATCGAATTGGGGCAACCCGGTGTAGCAAACCCCGAAGAAGCTGCAGCCGATGTCCAATTATCCCAAACACCAGTTGGTGTATCAAACGATTTCCGTTCCAACGAGACACCTTCTTCATCGGCAATAAGCGGATTGTGCATTTTCTCGCTGTACACCAGCTCATCCAACACATTTAACGAATCATCGAGCAGGACAACAACGCCATCATCGTTTGGCATCGATGGTAAGTCGTCAATCCAGAAATTTCCGGAACAAGTTTGAGGGTACAAAAAAGAAAGCGTGTCAGGATTCTCACAAAGGAGGGCATAACCTGCCGGCTCCAGATAATCGGCATAAATTGAAAAAGGTACAATTTGTTTCAAATTGCCATCGCCATCCCGCGACGCAACGAAAAGATGATCGGTTCGGAGCGTTTTTTCCGAAACATTCACCACCTCTACAAAATCGTAGCAATCCGGATAAGGATTGAAAAGCACCTCATTAATCAGGATGTCTCCAACGGAGGCTAAATTTTCGGGAACTAGCGGCGGTTCCAACGCTTCAACTAAAATCTCATCAACAA
>QKCF01000052.1 GCA_003246935.1 Sunxiuqinia sp.
CGGAATTTCGATCATGAGCTCGTGGCGGGTTCCTGATTCAGCCTTTGTGCAGGCATGTCGTATTATCGACTTTATGACCAAAGATTTGCCGGAGGATGTGTTGAATCAGATGGTGAAGATGAAAGCCCGCCTTGGAATTATGGCTCGCTACGAAGGCACAACCGATATTCCCGAACATGCCGACCTGGCAAACGACACGACGCTGAATTGGGATTTGCGTGCCCGCGGTCTGGGAGGTGATATGAATTTACCTCTGACAACCTGTGCTGAGGAAAACTTGCTTTGTTATCAGATTGATAAATACCATGCTGAAGATATCACGATTCATGAATTTGCCCATGCGATTCACCTCATCGGTATTGCTCCGCTGGATTCAACTTTTAACGACTTGTTGCAGGAGAAGTTGGACAAAGCTGTGGCAGAAGGCAAATATGTGAAGACTTACGCTAAGACTGACATTTATGAGTATTGGGCCGAAGGTGTTCAGGATTGGTTTAATGTAAATGCGGAAGTAGCCACTCCGGACGGAAAACATAACTGGGTGAACACGCGCGATGATTTAAAAAAATATGATCAGGACTTGTATGAAATCATCAGTCGATTTTTCTCGAAGTTCGAAGTTAGTCCGTCGTGTCACAGCGCAGGTAACTTGTATACTGAATAATCCAGCCGGTTGAAAATGATGAGCAAACTACTAAAATACAGCTTGGCTGCATTCTCAATTCTATGTGTAATGAGTAGCTGCAATACTGCCAGAGATCCGCACATCCACGCCGATGGCCGTGAAGTTGTCGATTTTAAGGTGTTGACTTTTCCATTGGAAGATGTGAAGTTGCTGGATGGACCCTTCCTGCACGCAACCGAGTTGAATGAAAAGTCCTTACTGAGCTTTGAGCCCGATCGGCTTTTAGCCAAGTTTCGCACGGAAGCAGGCTTGGAGCCCAAAGCAGAGCATTACCACGGCTGGGAGGATAATACAATTGCTGGACACAGCCTCGGGCATTACCTTTCAGCGATTTGTTTGATGTATAAAACCACTGGAGATCAGCGTTTCCTGGATCGGTCAAAATACATTGTTGATGAACTGGAAGAGTGTCAGAATGCAGATGGCGATGGCTATATCGGCGCTTTTCACAACGGAAAGCGTGTTTTGGAAGACGAAGTTGCCAAAGGCGACATTCGTTCTCATGGATTTGACCTGAACGGTATTTGGGTGCCTTTCTATACCCAGCACAAAGTGATGATGGGGCTGATGGATGCCTACAAGCTTTGTGGTATACAGAAAGCATTGACCATCGATACTAAATTTGCCGATTGGTTATATACCGTGGTGAAGGACTTGAATGATGAGCAGGTTCAAAAAATGTTGAACTGCGAGTATGGTGGTATGAATGAGGCGTTGGCCGAGTTGTATGAAGCAACCGGTAACCAGCAATATCTGGATATGACCAAGTTCTTTTACCATAAAGCGATCTTGGATTCGCTGGCTCATGAAAAAGATATTTTGCCGGGTAAGCACGCCAATACGCAGATTCCTAAGTTGGTGGGATTGGCACGTATTTATGAGTTGACCGGTAATGAAGGAGATCGAACTGCTGCCGAATTCTTCTGGGATCGTGTCGTGCATCATCACTCTTATGTGACCGGAGGGCATTGCGACCACGAATATTTTGGGCCAGCCGATACTTTGCGAGATCGTTTAAGTGACGGCACTACAGAGACATGTAATGTTTACAACATGCTGAAGTTGTCGAGCCATATGTTCGAGTGGGAAGCTAAACCTGAGGTTGCTGATTTTTATGAGCGAGCTTTATTTAATCATATTCTTTCTTCGCAAAATCCGGAGGATGGTCGCGTAATCTACAACCTGTCGCTCGAGATGGGCGGACACAAAGTTTATCAGGACCCACTATGGTTTACCTGCTGTGTTGGAACGGGGATGGAAAATCATTCTAAATACGGTCGCAGTATTTACTACCATAACAACGAAGAGTTGTATGTAAGTCAGTTTATTGCTTCGGAGCTGAACTGGAAAGACAAAGGTTTAAAGTTGACACAAGAGACAGGTTTCCCGGACGAAGAGGCTACGAAATTGATATTCAATACAGAGAAGCCAGTCGATTTGGCTTTGAAAATCCGATATCCTTATTGGGCAACACGAGGTTTTGAAATTAAAGTAAACGGCGAAGCCCAAAAATTGGAGACAAAGCCAGGAAGTTTTGTTAGCCTGCAGCGCACATGGAACGACGGTGATGTGGTTAGCGTGAAAATGCCTTTCAGCCTTCGTGTGGAAAGCATGCCCGACGATTCAAGCCGTGTAGCAGTGATGTATGGACCACTGGTACTGGCCGGGGACTTAGGTCCTGAGCAAGATCCGAAAGCCGGTGAGCTGATGTATGTTCCGGTATTGATGGCAGATTCTCATAATCCTGCAGATTGGATGGAAGCGGTTTCCGGAGAGCCAAATACCTTCAAAACAAAGAATGTTGGCCGCCCGCGTGATGTTATCTTCAAACCGTTTTATGAGACACATGGTCGTCGTTACTCAGTATATTTCGACCTGTTCAACGAAGCAAACTGGAATGAAAAACAAGCGGAATACCGTGCTAAGCAGGAGCAACAGAAAAAAATCGAGCGTATGACGATCGACTTCATGCAGCTTGGTGAAATGCAGCCTGAGCGTGATCATAACTTTAAAGCTGAAAAAGCATTTAACGATGAGCTGAAAGGGAAACACTATCGTCAGGCTGATCGCGGAGGTTGGTTCTCGTTCGATATGGGTGTTTATGCAGGTCAGCCAATGGCTTTGGCTTTCGAGTACTGGGGAGGATTCCCGGGATCACTCACCTTCGACATTGTGGTTGACGGTACAAAAATCGCTACCGAAAACCTGTCGAATGCCCGTCCGGGAGAGTTCTTCTACAAAATTTACGAATTGCCTGATGAACTGACGGTTCGTGGTGGAAAAATCAATATCAAGTTGGTTCCCCACGAAGGACACCGCACCGGCCCTGTATTCAGTGTACGAACAATGAAACGATAAAAGAAAAAGGAGGATGACTGGTTTTCAGCCATCCTCCTTTCTAAAAAAAAACAGATTTATAATCAACTACACGATATCACTTAAAAAAGAAAGTTATGCCAAAAGGTTTTTTTAATGTACCGCAAGCGGTTAACGAACCAATAAAAAGCTATCGTCCGGGATCTCCGGAACGTGCTGAACTGAAAGCGATGTTGGAGGAATTGCGGTCAGTAGAACTTGAAGTGCCAATGGTTATCGATGGCAAAAAGGTATTTACCGATCAGCGTGTGCGCATGGCACCGCCTCACGATATTAAACACACCTTGGGCTACTATTGCCAAGGAGATATGTCGCATGTGCAAATGGCGATTGATGCTTCATTGAAAGCTCGCGAACAATGGAATGCAATGGGATGGCAACACCGTGCAGCTATCTTCCTGAAAGCTGCCGATTTACTGACAGGCCCATACCGTGCAAAGATTAACGCAGCAACCATGCTGGCACAGTCGAAAAATGCATTCCAGGCTGAAATTGACGCTGCCTGTGAAATGGCAGACTTTTTCCGCTTTGGAGTGAAATGTGTGACCGACATTTATAAAATGCAGCCGGAATCGGCTCCGGGTATCTGGGACTATAACGAATACAGAGCGCTCGAAGGCTTCATTTTTGCGCTGACACCATTCAACTTTACATCTATTGCAGGAAACTTACCTGTGGCTCCGGCAATGATGGGTAACGTGGTGGTTTGGAAACCGTCAGATAAAGCTATCTATTCAGGAGCTGTGATTATGGAAGTTCTGCAGGAAGCTGGCTTACCTGACGGGGTGATCAACCTGGTTTATGCTGATGGTCCTCAAACCGCTGACTTGGTGCTGAATTCACCGGATTTTGCAGGTATTCACTTTACCGGATCAACACGTGTTTTCCAAAGTATCTGGAAAACCATAGGCGAAAATATCTTCAAATACAAATCATACCCACGAATTGTTGGTGAGACTGGAGGAAAGGACTTTATCTTTGCTGATCCGACAGCTGATCCTCAGGCTTTAGCTATTGCGATGGTGCGTGGTGCATTCGAGTATCAAGGGCAGAAGTGTTCTGCAGCTTCAAGGGCTTATGTGCCGAAAAGCTTGTGGGCCGATGTTCAAAGGAAACGAGCTGGCAACTGTAAAAATGGGACCACCGGAAGACTTTACCAACTTTGTGAATGCAGTAATCGACGAAGTAGCGTTCGATAAACTGTCGGGTTACATTGAACGGGCAAAAGAAGATGCTGATGCAGAAGTATTATTTGGTGGTAAATGTGACAAATCTGTTGGTTATTTTATCGAGCCAACGGTAATTTTGGCCGCGAAACCAGATTACACAACCATGGTTGACGAGTTGTTCGGTCCGGTATTGACGGTATATGTTTACGAAGATGAAAAGATGGATGAAACAATGGACATTCTGAACACCACTTCGGCGTACGGATTGACTGGTGCAATTTTCTCTCAGGATCGGTACTCGCTCGAGAGAATGACCAAGAAACTCGAAAATGCGGCAGGTAACTTCTACATCAACGATAAACCAACAGGTGCCGTTGTTGGACAACAGCCGTTTGGCGGTTCAAGGGGATCGGGTACGAACGACAAGGCAGGATCTATTTTCAATTTCTTGCGCTGGACATCGATTCGTACAATCAAGGAAACGTTTGTTTCTGCGAAGGATTATACCTATCCGAACTTCCTGCCTGATCAGGAATAGCTTTCGAAGGAAAGACATTATAACAAATAATTAGGCTTGACCTGACTGCAAATTTTGCCGGGTTGCCCCTGACTTTTAAAAATAACAGACATGTTTAAACCAGAAGTTTACGCTAAGAGGAGAGAGGAACTCTGCCGGAAAGTCGGTTCCGGGGTAATCCTCTTTTTAGGGAATGAAGAGTCGTCGATGAACTACACCGATAACACGTATCATTTTCGGCAGGATAGTTCGTTTCTGTATTATTTCGGAATCGACTTTCCGTCGCTTGCTGCGATTATTGATGTAGATAGTCAGCGCCAAATTGTTTTTGGTAACTGATGACATTGTGTGGATGGGAGCGATGCCTACGGTTGCAGAGCGTGCATCAGCTGCGGCAATTACAGCAACTCAGCCGTTAGCTGAATTGCATACGTATCTGCAAAAGGTGGTGCAGTCGAAAAGGAAGATTCATTT
>QKCF01000177.1 GCA_003246935.1 Sunxiuqinia sp.
TGACCTCTCTGTGAAAGCTGCACAAAAACGTGCTTCATTAGGTGAAATTTCTGACGCCTGCGAAAAAGTTTGCGGACGTTATAAAGCTGTAATCAGAACTATTTCAGGAGTGTATTCATCAGAAAGTAAAAACGACGCAACATTTGCTGAAGCTCAGGAATTAGCAAAGAAATTTGCTGAACTGGAAGGCCGCCAGCCACGTATCATGATCGCTAAAATGGGACAGGACGGACACGACCGTGGTGCGAAAGTAGTAGCAACAGGTTACGCCGACCTTGGGTTCGACGTGGACATGGGACCATTATTCCAAACTCCGGAAGAAGCTGCTAAGCAAGCTGTAGAAAACGACGTTCACGTATTGGGTGTTTCTTCATTGGCTGCAGGTCACAAAACATTGGTTCCTGCCGTTATCGAAGAACTGAAAAAATTGGGTCGTGAAGACATCATGGTTATCGCCGGTGGTGTAATCCCTGCTCAAGACTACCAATACTTGTACGATGCAGGTGTTGTAGCAATCTTCGGACCTGGTACCAGCGTTGCTGCTGCAGGTAAGAAAATCCTTGAGGTTTTGATTGCTGCTCACGAAGCCTAATCGATCAAGTCGCTAGACTTGCGTATTGAATAACGAGTAAATCAACTCACTATATTGAAAGCCATCTCCGCTTCGGGGATGGCTTTTGTTTTCTCAAAACATATAGCCTACACTTATGCCCACCATTAGTATAACAGAGTCGTCGTCGAACAGGTTTGGCGCTGATACGTTGAACAAAGGTCCAGTGTTGAAGCGCGCCATAAATCCTTTGCGCTCTGAAAGCAATCGAATACCGACAGGGATATAACTAATGAAAACATCCTCGGTATTTGATCCTCCTCCTGAGAAAAAAGTGGAAATGTCTTCCTTAACATGGGTATAAGTTAAACTAGCACCAAGTTCGAATGACACCTTGTGATCTTCGCTAAAAATGTAGTTTAATTCAATCGGCACAGAAGTAATCGAATAATTGCCGAAAAACCACATATGGAACCCTCCGATTCCGGCACGAAGGCCTAAGCCATTTTGCTGGTCTTTTCGAAAGCGGAACTCGTAGTTTGCGGTTACTCCAATACCTGCTCCCCCGAATTCTAAGTAAAAACTTTGACTTCGACCATTGAGTGTTGTCGGCAGTTGGGCTTCACTATTGTGGCATAACATACAAAGGAATACGATGCAAGAAACGAGGATGACATTTTTCATTGGTGCAAGGTTTTGGTTGTCGGGCAGACGTTTATCAATAATTTTTGGTTTTGTTGGATTTTACGCCGGGTTCAGTAAAGAGTTTCTATCGTCCAGAATGGATTCTGTCGACACCTGACCAGGAAACGAAAATCTCTCTCTTTTCTGTCATCAATCATCCTATATGCATTTAAGGCATCCCTGTGCGACTCGACTGTTCCCTGTCCACTTTTTTAGCTCCCTGTGTTGTTTTCGGTCACCCTGTGCACTTTTTACCCGTCCTGGGTAGTATTAGCTCGTCCAGGGCGATTTTTAGCTTTCCAGGGCGGATTTTATAACATCCAGGGGCGCTGGAAGCATTTTTTATCCACAGGAGTCAGAAAAAGAGCACAGGACTGACAATTTGATCACTGGACGATCAAAAACCATACAGGACCTAAAAAATCGACGCTGGATTCCATGAAACAGCACAGGCCCGTGAAAAACGAAAATGTACGAATTCCAACCTGCCATTTCCTCGTTTTTCAGACACAAAACGATATACTTATCTTTCAAGTATCAGCTTTAGCCAACCATAATATACAGCATTGATTCACAGAGCAATAAAATAAGACATTTTTATCTTTTGTATAACATGTAACCTTGACTTCGGTATCCTCAGGTTGTACCTTCGCACATTGTCAATCTAAATTATGGATTATGGAGAAGTTCTTTAAAATTGCGGGATGGATGTTAGCAATGGTAATTCTGTTTGGATTACCCGCTTGTCAAAAGGATGCCGTGGATGATAATGCTTATTTAAAAAGTGCATCCTTAGAACTGAAAAAGGCCGATATGAATGTATTCTACAGTTCGACTCAGCCGCTCGGAGGTGGAGTTGTAAGAGCGTGGGTACAGGTTGATAAAATGGGAGATCCAATGGCCGTTGGTGTCAATCTTTCAGCCAAAGCCTTAATGGACTTACCGGATGACGTTGTTCAAATGGTCTTCGAACTACCAAAAACCAAAGGTCATCATTTTTATACACACGCATTGGTTGATTGGAATCCGCATGGACACGAACCTCCAGGGATATACGATTTGCCGCACTTCGATTTCCACTTCTACACCCTAAGTAACGAAGCACGTATGGATATTACTCCATTGGCCCCTCCTGAAGAGGATACAAGACCTGCCGAAGACTACGTTCCCGAGGGCTACATCATGTTGCCGGGGCGGGTTCCGGCTATGGGAGCGCATTGGATTAATCCTGCTTCGCCCGAGTTCCAGGAAGGCGGTTACTTCACTCACACCTTTATTTGGGGTTCGTACCAAGGGCACTTCATTTTCTGGGAGCCAATGATTACGCACGAATATCTAATGACCATGCCTGACGAGTCATTTTCAATCCCTCAGCCAACAGCATTTGAAATGAGCGGCTGGTATGCGACAGATTACGTAATCAAGTATTCTGAAAAGCCGAATATGTACACGGTTGCACTGACGAATCTGACGTATCACGAAGGACAATAACATTTACCAAGTTCTGAGATAGTAACGTATATTCATTGGGTTTGACTGAAAAGCCACTTTCTGCCCCGGCAGATGTGGCTTTTTTATATGCTGAGAAGTGAAGCAAAGTTTTAACGGCTAATCCTAAAAACCGGAGGATTTGTGAGTGTTTGGTAGACAACACAATACCGCTCGGTTAATTCGATCAGCTTATCCAGCTTTTCAGGCTCCTCCTCTGCATCCAGATCGAAAAACAAGCGAATCTCGGAAAAGCCAACCGGCACTTCTTTCGATACTGATAAGGTGCCCCGGAAATCCAAATCCCCTTCTGCACGAATCACGGCATCATTCAATTTAATCCCGATCGCGGTAGCAACGGCGTTCAGTGTAACACCCGCACATGCTGTCAGTGCTTCCAGCAATAGGTCACCCGAACAGGCCAGCATGCCGTTACCCCCGGTAGCAGGGTGTAAGCCGGCAACAACCAAGGCCCTTCCTGTATCAACCGTACAGCTAATTCCCTCGCCTATCCTGGAGCTTGCTTTTAGCGTAATTTTCGCGACTTCGGGATCTTCCCGGTATTTCTCCTTCAAGGGGCCTTGCAACTGTCTTAATTCTTCTGTGTTCATCTTGATTCCGTTTTAATGATAAAACCAAAACAATGCCGGAACTTCACTAAAGTTCCGGCATACTGTTCCCTTTTCTCATACGCACGCCCTCGTCAGGGCTTAATATTCTGATTCATCCTGAACGTGTTCAACGGATCGTACTTTGCTTTCAAGCTCGCCAGGCGTTCATAGTTTACGCCGTACGCAGCTTTTACACGGTCTCCTTCTTCTTCTGTCATAAAGTTTACGTAGGCGCCACCAGAGGCATAAGGCGCTGACGCTTTGAAAAACTCACGCGACCAGCCGATACACTTATCATCTTCTGCAACAGTTTCCCAGCGTCCGTGTACATTCAATACAAACTTCATATCCCGGGCACTGTAAGCTGTAGCTTCTGCCGGAACGGTATTCATCTTACCCGCTACAAGACCGATAAAAATTTCGCAATGTGGAGAGGGCAAATTCCCTGCATATTGAATAATCACATCAAACAGAGCATCATCTAGCTCTTTAAAATTGTGCGATTTCCAATAGTTTCTGAATCCAGCCTCCAGTAGCGGATCAAATGCCTGTTGCCAGTTAATGTAAGGCATCATTCCCACATGTTCGCCAACCGGATTGCCAAAAGCTTTGATTGGTGCAACGAATTTTTCGCCGCCGGCATTATCTCCAAAATAACAGACGGCCAAAACCACAACCTCAGTTCCGTGAACAGATTCCTGGAGGAACGGCAGGGGGGGAGCCTTTCTCACTACAACCCAACTGTTAAATTCTTCCGGAGTTGTCAGAAGGTACTCCCTGTATTTTTGTAACACTTGTTTCGCCTGGGCTAAAGGAAAAACAACCAA
>QKCF01000441.1 GCA_003246935.1 Sunxiuqinia sp.
TCAGCCTTGGTATTTGCATGGGAAAATGCGGTACGTATTCGAGCAAACGAGTCGGTTGATGAACATGGCATCAAACACTACAAGATTGTTGGTCCGTTGTTTTTCGGTTCAACAACAGCCTTTGCTCAGAAGTTTAATCTTCAAGATGATCCTGAAGAGGTAATCATCGATTTTAAAGAATCACGGATTATGGACCAGTCGGCGATTGAGGCAATTAATAAGGTGGCTGAACGTTACCAGAAAGAAGGGAAAAATATTCACCTTCGTCACCTGAGCCGCGACTGTACGCGATTAATCCGTAAGGCTGAAAAGATTTGTGATGTGAATATTGTCGAGGATCCGAACTATTTCGTGGCCATCGACCACTATAAAAAATTGACTGGTCAAAGTACCCAGTCATAGTTTTTTTGCTATTGGTTTAGCCCGGCCTCATCTCCTGAGACCGGGTTTTTTATGCTTACTAATTTAGTCTTGTAAAAACTGGTTCAATAGGCCGCCCGATTCTTTGCGTTGATTGCCACCACGAGGACTCAATTCGCGAATCAATTTGCGGATTGGCATTGATTGTAACCACACCCTGCCGGTACCGCGTAGCGTTGCCAGGAAAATACCCTCTCCTCCGAAAACCATCGAGCGTAGGTTGCCCGCTTGTTCCACACTGAAATCAATTTGAGGCTCATAAGCGACAATACATCCGGTATCAACCCGCAGAACTTCATTGTTTAACTGGCGCTCGATAACTGTTCCTCCGGCATGGATGAACGCTTTGCCGTCACCTTCGAGTTGCTGCATGATGAATCCTTCGCCACCAAAGAAGCCCGCACCTAGTCGGCGGTTGAAGGTGATGGATATTTTGGTGCCTAAAGCAGCACACAGAAACGCATCTTTTTGAACGATAATGCGGCCACCCATGTGAGCCAGATCTAGCGGAATAATAGTGCCGGGATAAGGTGCCGAAAATGCGACGTGCTTTTTACCCCATCCCTGATTGGCAAAATGAGTCAGGAAGAGTGACTCTCCGGTAATTAATCTCGAACCCGCACTAAGTAACTTGTCAAAGAAGCCTGCTCTAGGATTCGAACCATCGCCTAATTTGGTTTCGAAGCTAATTCCGTCTTCCATATAAATCATTGCACCCGCTTCAGCGATTACTTTCTCGCCTGGGTCTAGTTCAACTTCAACGAGTTGTACGTCGTGTCCGATAATTTTGTAGTCGATCTCGTGTGATTGCATGTTATTTCGTATTTGTAATTTCTGTCAACGAATTTATAAAATCGATTGTTTGATACAGGTTAAAATCGATGAATGTAGGATGTAAGCAGGTGAATGAACGCATATACAGAGAAGTTTATGGTACATATTCAACTAGAAAAGGCCTCTGAAATATTAATTGAAAATTACATTTTTGAGAATTGTTGGGCAATTTCTTAAAGCAGTAGAGATTGCTTTTATCAATAGTGTACTTTAGTTTGAACTCTAGCCCCAATAAAATGTATGAATACCTGTTGTTTATAGATACCGAGACATCGGACATGCCTAAACGATGGAATGCACCCACTGCCAAAGTTGAAGAATGGCCCTACATCCTGCAGATTGCGTGGATTGTTTGTAAGAGAAGTGGAGAACTGGTTTGTTCACGCGACTTTTTTGTGAAACACAAGAACATTGAGATTGACCCATCATCGGCCAAGTTACATGGGATAACGATGGAAATGTTGGCAGAAAAAGGAATAGAGCGGAAATTAGTTTTAAATAATTTGGCCAGTGATCTGGAGATTTACAAGCCATTGATAGTTGGCCACTTCTTAGAGTTTGATAAGAAAATGATGGAAGTAGGCTATACGCGGGAACACATTGAGCAGAACTTTGAGCACCTCCCAAAGTTTTGCACGATGCTTTTTACCCGTAAATCGAAGGATATTTTTGGAGGACATTCGTATCTCAGATTGAACCAGTTATACGAATTGCTTTTTCATAAACCGATTGGAAAAATTCATAATGCCTTAGTTGATGCAGAAGCAACTAAAGCGTGTTTTTTTGAATTGGTAAAGCGTGGTGAGATTACGGACAAAATTGTCGCAAAACAAATTCGGATGACTCGACGGAGATGGGAGTTACCGATTTGGATGGTGATTTTGTTGGCAACTTTACTAGCCTTGTTGGTTGTGATGGCGGGCTTGTATCTGATATTTTAGAGTTTATTAATTGGGGTTGAAGGAGTTTTATGGATAGGCGAATAGCTTTTTTGAAATCGGTCCGGCCGTTTAATTTACTGCCGACCACAGTGTTGAATGATGTTGCAGGGATGATGGAGTTTTGCTCGTTTGAGCAGGAAACTACAGTTTATGTGCAAGGTGAGTCGGAAGTTAATACGATTGATGTTGTTTTGGAAGGGCAATATGATGCTTCGTTTTACGACTCAGAGCAGGTGCTAAAGCTGAAAGAAATCTATGATGTCTCTTCGATTTACGGAGCGAGTTCGGTACTGCTGAACAAGAAAAAGTCAATTCGAACAGTAATTGCCCGCGCAGGAACAGTTGTACTCTGTTTGGATAAGGAAGAGTTTAAATCGCTTTGCCGCAGTTACGACGATTTCTTTCACCATTTCACCGAGCAATTCGGGCAGAAAATGTTGAATGATGAGTATGCGCACTTTGTAAAGCGGGATAGTACGCGAGAGGGCAACTTTATAGATGCCGATTTTATTTTTACCCGGCGTATCAATACGATTTTCCCGAGGCCTTTGGTCACCTGTTCGCCGGATACGCCTGTGTCGGAGGTTGCAGCGAAAATGGTTGAGAAGGAACTCAACTGTATGTACGTTGAGAAAAACGGCGAAATTAAACGCATTATCACAAAAGATATTCTAATCAAGAAGGTGCTGGCAAATGCACTGCCCGCTTCCACACCGGTGAAAGACGTAGCCAAGAAGAAGTTTGTAACCATTCATAAAGACGCCTTGCTATACGAGGCTTTGCTTGCTTTGTATCCAAGTGAGCATGAATTTGTTTTGGTTACGGATGGAGAGCGGAATTTAGGTTATATCAGCCGTTATCGCCTGTTGACAGAGCATGCGCAGTCTCCGCTGGTATTTATCCAATCGGTAAAGCTGTCGAACACTGTTGAGGAACTGAAGGACAAATGGCAGAAAGTTCCGGCATTGATAGCCAAATTGTTGGAACGCGGTGTTAATGCTGAGATTGTCAACAGAATTGTGACTACCATCAACGACGAAATTTTGCTTCGCGTCATTGAAGGGGTTCGAAATGAAATGCCACCCGCGCCGGCTAAGTACGCTTTTATGGTTATGGGAAGCGAAGGCCGGCAAGAGCAAACCTTGGTGACAGATCAGGATAATGCCATCATCTATGAAGACAAAGCAAATGAACATCGGGAAGAGGTTCGTGAATATTTCCTCGATTTTGCCAATCGGATTTCAACGAACCTGAACGAAATAGGCTTCAGCTATTGTGATGGCGGTTTTATGGCGAAAAATCCCAAATGGACACACTCGCTTTCGCATTGGAAAGGGAACTACGATCAATGGATCAATGAGTCGGTTCCGGATACAGTGATCAAGTTTGCTACTTTCTTTGATTGCCGTTTTGTGTATGGCGACCGAAAGTTGTTCAACGAGCTGAAGGAGTATATGGTTGATTGTTTGCAGAAGTCGAAGTCGAAGTTTCTTTACAGTCTGGCGTCGAATGCGCTGCATTTTGAGCCTCAGTTGACACTCTTTAATTCGATCCGTACATTTTCGAAAGACGAGCGAAAGGTTTTCGACATGAAGAAGAGCATGACTCCGATTGTAGATTTGGTGCGGATGCTTGCCTTAAAAAACCGGGTGATTGAAACAAATACCGGTAAGCGGATGCAGCGCTTACATGCAGGCGGTTTCCTGAATGACAATCAATACAAGGAGCTGATGCATGCCTACTATTACATGATGGGGATGCGCTTAAAGCAACAGACAAGTTATATTTTGCAGCAGTTTACAATGCCTACGAACTTGGTTGAGCCGGACAAACTGGCGAAGGTCGAGCAAGCTACCTTGCGCGAAATTTTCAAGTATATTAAAGATTTCCAAACGACTATACATCTCGAATTTAAGGTCTAAGGGCGACTGAGTCAGACGTAAAGGTTTATCTTTGCC
>QKCF01000391.1 GCA_003246935.1 Sunxiuqinia sp.
GGACAAATCGGGATATTTCACGCGAATTATTTTAGGGATCAACACCTTGTTGATGACTTCCGCGTCAACATTACCCGGCATCGCTTTCAACATTTGATCATCCTGAAGGATCGTTGCCTTCAGGTCGTTCAAATCCGACTCGATGATATCCTTCACCCGTTTGGATGAGGGTTGTTTAAACCCGCGTATTTTCAATTCTCCAGGCTTAGCCACATCGTCATCTGATAACTTGGTTTTGAAGTTCCAGTTCGGCGCTAATACCTGTTCCATGAGCAAGGAGGCCGTAATGGCTTTCAGCATGTTGTTCACGGAAAGTTTCACCTGGTCGTCGGCCGCATCGGGTTGTGCAATGAGGTTGGTAAACTGCGCGTGGGTTTTGTTATTGCTATCGCGGTAATTTGGATAATTTCGGTCAATGAACCCCGATATCCCACTGTCAACGCGTGTTCGCAATAGGGCCAGTCAAATCCTTCTTTTGCCATACCAAGCGCGATAATTAAATCCATATCGTCAACAGATTTAATACCCCGCAGATAGTTCACGATTTTATCCCGCTCTCTCTGATTATCCTCTACCAGATCGGCTACCTTCAACATCTTCCCATCCGAATGGCGTTTTACATGAATCACTCCGGTATCGGCATCTTGTTTGACAACACTTCCAATCGCGTCGATGATATAATCAACTTCGTTGTGCTTATCCTTAGTCGATTCCCCAGAGTTGACATTCGGAATATGCAGGATGGTTTTCTTATCGGTATTTAATATTTCCAGAATGGCGTCGGTGTAACGCCCTTGATAGAAATGGTAGCCAATTCCCAACGATTTCAGGTAGTTATAGCCATTCAGCTGCTCGTAGTAGTTATAAGTTACCTTCGTAAACCGGGCTTCATCTTCCGGCATTAACACCGGCACACTGTCGCCCCTGAAATACGATCCGGTCATTGCAATAATATGGGCCGACGATTTCCGCATGATATTTTTCAGCAAATCTCCCAAACGGTTATTGACATCGGCTGAAACGTGGTGAAATTCGTCAATGGCAATTAGGGTGTCGTTGAATTTTTGCTCGTCCAGTTCCTCGCAGGCAAAACGCAGGGTGGCATGGGTACAAATTAAAATCTGCTCGCCGTTAGCCATGAAATTATGAAATGCCTGCACCTTGCTTTTACTTCCGTCACTACCAGGAGTACACAAGTTATACTGATCGTTCGGGGCCCAGTCAGAGAAGAAGCCATGTTTTTTCAGATCGGTGGCCGCAAACGAACCACCAATTGAACGCTCCGGAACTGCTACGATCACTTTTCGGATGCCCTGATTCTTTAACTTATCTAATGCTAGGAACATCAATGCACGGGACTTCCCGGAGGCTGGTGGCGCTTTCAACAATAAATATTGCGCATCGCGAGCTTCATAGGCACGAGCTTGCATGTCGCGCATCCCCATTGGATTGGTTTTGGTGCTCTCACCGGTTTGGTTGTAGGTAACTTTTACGATATCGGGCATTTTATTTTGGTTTTATTTCTTGCTTATTTCTTGCTTACATCTTGCTTAATATTCCATAACGACTGTAATACAGCTAGATACAAAAACGCACAAGACCTTGCTTGATTGGTTCAATATCTTGCTTAATTGTTTCTTATGCATATAGGATCAGATACCTACTCTTTATAACTCATTCATCAACAGTTCATTCAAAAAGAATCAGATTACTTCCTAAACCTGTATTTCGCATTCTTATCTCTTTGTTTTGTACTTACTTTCTCAATTATTTCAAGTTCAATTAGCATGTTTAAATAAGACCGGATTGTATTCTTGTTGATACCAATCTGTTCTACTAATTGATCTAACGTAAGCTGCTGCTTAGTAAAAAGAAGCACTAATATTTGATGCTGTGTTGCATTAAACTTGTTCCAGTTAATACCAATTAAATCAATAATCCTTTCACTAATTGTTTTAGAGTGATTGCTTATTTTATTGCGTAACGTTAGATAAACCGTGTTGTGTGTTTCTTTATATTCAGGCTTTGACAACATTGATTTTTCCATTGATTCATAAATCCTGTTAACGCCTTCGTTTAATTGTCGCACATAACCTAAGTCTTCTAATACACGTGCAACCCGGGGATTGCGAGCAAAACGTTCCTCTTTTATATTTTCAATAGTTACTTGAGCAGGCAAAGGGCCACTGTTTGATATTTCAAACCTATCGTCGAAGTGTTTAATGACAATGGGATTACCCTGGATGTTATAAGATCGGTGGCAAAGTGCATTTACAACACCTTCTAACCAAGCTTCTTCGGGATACTCCATTACTCTTTTGAAACGCCCGTCTTTGATATCCAGAAAATAGTAGTCCTTGAAAGTTGTTTGCAGAAAATAGCTAACCTCCTGAATTAATTTAGGGATGTTATTTTCAAAACGAACGTCTTTGACAACATTATGAGCTGCACCTACCAAAGCTTCCGTACCTTCATAACGCACATAGCGAACCGATGCAGAAGGAATGTATTTTTCAGGATCTTTAGCAAAAAGAAGAATAGCTGAATTTTTCACCTGCAAAACACTATCTTTTTTCATTGCCAAATGCCTTTTACACAGCAGGTCGATAGGATCTCCCTGATAGTTTAGTTTTTCTTTGTAAACTTCCAATTGCTCGGTGTCGAAGTCTTCAATGTCAAATTCTGACCTAAATTCATCTTCAAATTTCCTGATCTGCTTATCATACTCAAGTTTTCTTACATCATCACGATCCAGTTTCCGGTTAGTGTCGTGTACCCTTAAAAAAACTTGTTCATTATCGCTACGTTGAAAAACACGCTCAAAGTCAGGTTCTACATGATACAGAAAAATTAGCTTGTCATCGGCAAGCGTAACTTTTTCAAGCTGAATATAGGGACTAGGCTTAATAAAATCAGGCACAAGCGTATTGTAGGCATCTAATTTATTCCCCAACGCTTTTAGGTCTTGAATCTCACCATTATCCGAAATTCCAAATACCAATACACCACCATCAGCATTTAGCATACCAATTAGTTCGTCAGCAATTTTTGATGGTTTAATATCTTTCTCACCCAATCCTTTGCGTTCTAAATATTGATTCTCAGGATTGTTTGCGAGGTATTTCAACGTGTATTTACTATCAATTTCCGATATCGACAAACGTTCATTATCCATTTTCTTGCTTATTTCTATTAAAACCTTGCTTATTCTATTCTATCTCTAGCTAAAACACCTCAAAGTGCTAGTTATCAACAAAAGTTAATAGCTTTTCAACCTTGCTTATTCCGCCTGTCACCTTGCTTAAGCTACTTTTTTCGCTCTTTATTTAATCTTTCTTCCTATGTTTTAACTCATCCTCCAACTCCTTTAAATCCTGCTCATCGGCTTGGAGGGCTTCGTATGCTTTACGTTTCGTATCAAAAAGCTCATAAATTTCGTTGACTTTCTTCTCCATAACGGCCTTACTTATTGAGCCATTACCTTGTAGGATTTTCTGATCGTTAAACGTCAATATCCGATCAACGTTTTCTTTCCAGAATGCCATGGTTAGATCCTGCCTGTTTTTCGCTCTTAATTCAGCACTTTCCAGGAAGATCACAACCAGCCGGTTAAGGGTATCAATTTCATCCTCGGTGAGGTAGTTTTTGGCCGTTGTAATATCTCCTTTTCGCACAATACTCCCCTTCCACGAGGTCAGGTTCATATTGGGCGCATCGGCATTGGCCCGGGAAACAATTACTTCTGCTGCGGTTTTACCGGTTACCGCATAAAGCAGCTTATTTTGAGTTTCAGCAAAAAACATTTGCGTTGCCTTATCCGAAGGATCATAGTCACTACTTAGAGCAAAGAGATCGCGGACTTTTTGATAGAAGCGTTTTTCCGATGCGCGTATATCCCTAATCCGGCGTAATAATTCATCGAAATAGTCGGGGCGGCCATCCGGATTCTTCAGGCGCTCATCATCGATGACGAAGCCTTTGATCATATACTCTTTTAAGTGATGGTTTGCCCACATTCTAAATTGAGTGCCTCGGACACTACGGACACGAAACCCAACGGCAAGAATCATATCAAGCGAGTAGAACGTGACATTGTATTCTTTACCATCGCCGGCAGTTGTAAAGTAATTCTTTACAACTGAATTCTCGACTAACTCCTTGTCTTTTAATATGTTTGATATGTGCTGACCGATATTTTGCTTAGAGGTGTCAAAAAGTTCGGCGAGTTGATTTTGGTTCATCCAAACGCTGCCGTCTTTGGCATAAAGCGCTACCGATGCTTTTCCATCGGGGGTGTTGTAAATAATGATGCTGTCTGAACTATGATTATTTTCTGATTTCATGATTGACTATGATTTTCGAGTGGGT
>QKCF01000438.1 GCA_003246935.1 Sunxiuqinia sp.
TGTAATGAACCACCCGCAATACTTTTCGGATAATAAGTACCCAAAGTCGAAAACTTACTTGACGAACTGTCGCCATCAGTTTTCAGCGTTTTATAGCCAGCTCCCATGGCAAATTCAGTCACTAACCCGGGAGATATAAACATCTTGAAGCGGGAGTTTTGACCGAGCAACAGGTAATCGAGGTGAAAATTAAGGCCAAAGTAATTCACCTTCGTTTTGGTATACTCGAAAGTTGTGTAGCTTGAGCTCGCCCAACCGTTCCACCACTGCCCATAAGCCAATCGGTGATATTGAAATTCGATTCGGGGACGCAATCGCTCAGTCGCCATAACACTGGCGTCAAAACTAATATTATAACGCTGCTTAATCGGTTCGAACGTGAAATCAGTCGTCGATTCAGTACGAAGGGCATTGATATTGTTATCGACACCGGAGCTAATTCCCAGGAACACATCCCCCACTTTGTACCCGTAATCTGTTTTATACTCGCTTTCTTTTTGTGCAAAACTGATTGTTGGCACCAATACAGCCAACAGGAGGAAATATAAAATTCTCATCATAATTTGTTTATAAAAGGACTTATTATTTGTTTGCTGTCCATAATCCCCCCAAACAGCTGTTTGCCCTACGTTAAAAAGTATTAAAAGCCCGCGCCAAATGCAGAGTTTCGTGCATTTAACCAATAGATGAGAACATTGAGAAAGTGAAAAAAATAAAAAAGCTCCCGGTTGGAAGCTTTGAAAATTATCGGTTGGTGATTATTTCTGGATTTAAATCATGGTTTTGCATACGGTACCAGGCTAAATCTTCAAACTTGGTTCCTTGCTTCCCGTAATTGGCATACGGGTCTATACTTATACCTCCGCGGGGCAAAAACTTTCCCCATACCTCGATGTATTTCGGATCCATCAACTTGATCAGGTCTTTCATGATAATGTTGATGCAATCCTCGTGAAAATCGCCATGATTGCGGAAACTAAACAAATAAAGCTTCAACGATTTACTCTCCACCATCTTCTCGCCGGGAATGTAGCTGATATAAATCGTTGCAAAATCGGGCTGTCCGGTAATCGGGCATAAGCTGGTAAATTCCGGCGCATTAAACTTCACCCAATAATCGTTTTGAGGGTGTTTATTATCAAAGGTCTCCAACACCGACGGATTGTAGTTGAATCCGTAGTTGGTCTGGTTTCCCAAGTGTGTTAAGTTATCCATCTTGCAGAAGTTTCAAATTTCAAGTTCCAAGTGTTAGCCTCGTTTGGCTATATAGCTATTCAAACCGTTTTTACGCAATTTACAGGAAGGACAATGACCACAACCATCACCTACAATTCCGTTGTAGCATGTCAGGGTCTGTGTCCGAACCAGGTCGAATACGCCCAACTCGTCCGACAATTGCCAGATTTCTTCCTTATTCTTCCACATCAGTGGTGTATGAATTTCGTAAGGGTAGTCCATCGACAAATTTAAAGTCTGATTCAACGAGCGTATAAATTCATCCCTGCAGTCCGGGTAACCGCTGTAGTCAGCCTGTCCTACTCCGGTCACCAAATTGTGAATCTCCTTCGACTTCGCATAAATAGCCGCATAGGTGAGGAACAACATATTGCGACCTTCAACCAGCGTATTCGGCGGACGATTATCCGGTTTGTCGGTTTCCACGTCCAAATCAGGATTCGTTAATGCATTATTGGTAATTTGCCCAAGCATGTCCAGTTTCAAAATACGCAAGGGAACGGAAGCTTTTTGTGCAATTTTTGCAGCAATTTCCAACTCCAGCCGGTGGCGCTGTCCGTAATCAAAAGAAATTGCTTCCACCTCGTCAAACTGTTGCTTGGCCCAGAACAGGCATGTTGTTGAGTCCTGTCCTCCTGAAAAAACTACCAATGCTTTACTTTTGTCACTCATCTTTTCTATTTTAAATCAAAGCCCCCGTCAAAAAGAACTCCCTTTTCTTTATATCTGTTTCAAGCGGAAGGGATTGTAAGACACCCCTTCGTCGAAGGTATCTACCCCTTCAATCTCTTTCACTTTGTTGACAACCAATACGGTAAATGGCAAAATGATGATCTCATAAGCTGTTTTAAGCAAAGCCTGAGTAAGAATCATGCCGCCAATAACCGACATCGGGAATACTCCGACAAAAGCAATCGTTATGAAGATCAGCGAGTCCGCACCTTCGCCGGCCAGGGTCGAAACAATGGCACGCAACGAGAAACCTTTCCCTTGGGTCATCAACTTAAATTTACTCATCACATAAGCATTCAGGAACGAACCAGCCATATAAGCCATCAAACTGGCAAATACCAAACGAATAGAACTTCCCAAAATCGTTTGAAAAGCTTCCTGGTGTTCATAAAAAGGCGCTGCGGGAACGCCAATGGCAATGGCGAAAAAGATAGCTGCCAATACATTCACTCCGAAACCAGCCCAAATAATTAAGCGCGCTTTCGCATAGCCCCACACTTCGGCAATCACATCATTGATGATGTAGGTTATCGGAAAAATAAGGACACCTGCCGGAGCCGACCAAGGCCCGATCATAATAATTTTCGACGCTAAAATGTTTGCGATTAAAAGACTGGCTGCGAATAATACACCTGTCAACAGGAATAAAACGGATACTTTATTTCTCATACTTCTTGTTTTTTACGTGGTTATCAAGAACACGTGATTCAATAACAAGCGCAAAGATAATTGATTTTGAGAAATTTGCATTAACCAGCTTCTTTTTTTCAACCTTGCTGGACACCCTCCCTGCAGTACAACAACGAAGGCCACCGACAATAGCCAGTCATCTAACAAAAAATGCTATTTTTGCATAAGTATGCCCAGAGCAAGTTCTTTCCCTGAAAGGGACCTCTCCGCTACACGAAATTTATTCCCGCTTTTATGAAGTTTCACGAGTTCGACTTACACGACGATATTTTAGATGCCCTTTACGACATGGGCTTTGACGAAGCAACCGTAGTACAAGAAAATACCATTCCCCTCATTCTGGAAGGTCACGACCTGATTGGTTGTGCGCAAACCGGAACCGGGAAAACGGCTGCATTCATGTTGCCCATTATTGAAAAAATTGCGCAACGGGATGCCGGAACAACACGCGCGTTGATTATTGTCCCGACCCGTGAGCTGGCCATCCAAATTGAACAACAAGTTCAGGGATTTTCATATTATGCCGGCACAACGTCATGTGCCATTTACGGCGGCGGCGATGGCAAAGAGTGGGATGAACAACGCAAAGCACTTGAAGATGGTGTTGATATTGTGGTTGCTACTCCCGGTAAGCTGATTTCGTTCATAGACAACGAGATTGCCAATTTGAAGAACATTGAATATGTGGTTTTAGATGAAGCTGACCGTATGCTCGATATTGGCTTCCACGACGATATTATCCGCATCTTTAGCCACCTGCCGGAAAAGCGCCAAACTTTGATGTTTAGTGCTACCATGCCTCCTAAAATCCGCCAGCTGGCTGCCAAGATACTTACCAATCCGAAAGAATTTGCTACAGCGATCAGCAAACCAGCCGAGGGCGTGTTGCAGGCAGCTTATGTTTGCCACGAGGAACAAAAACTTCCACTGATTCAACAGTTAATTACCGGCAAAGACGATTGCCAGAGCATTATCGTTTTCTCATCAACCAAGCGCAAGGTAAATACAATCGTGCGCGCGCTGCAAAAAAAGAATCTTGATGCGCAAGGGATTTCCTCGGATTTGGAACAAAAGGAACGCGAAGAAGTACTAATGAAGTTCCGGGCCCGCCAAACCCGCATCCTGGTTGCTACCGATGTGTTGAGTCGTGGAATTGACATCAAAGATATTAACCTGGTTGTTAACTTCGACGTACCCGGTGATGCTGAAGACTACGTACACAGAATTGGACGTACAGCACGGGCTAACACAACCGGTATCGCCCTCACCTTCGTGAATGGAGATGACATGTATAAGTTCCAGCAAATTGAAGAACTGATCGGTAGTGAAGTATATAAAGCACCGCTACCTCCTGAGCTGGGTGAAGGCCCCGAATGGAAGGTTATTCAAAAGAAGAAAAAGAAAAAACGGAACTACAGCCGAAACAACAACCCTAAAGGGAACAAAAGCCGTCCACCGAAAAAGCAAAACAACTAAATAAAAAGAGCAGTGAAGTCAATTCACTGCTCTTTCATTTTTTACTAGATAATCTCGATGCCTTGTTCTTTCAACATTTCAACACCGAGGTCTCTCAATTTATATTTTTGAATTTTGCCACTGGCTGTCATTGGAAAGCCATCGACAAAAAGCACATACTTCGGTATTTTATAACGAGCAATTTGGCCACGACAAAACTCTTGTACTTCCTCTTGCGAAAGGCTTTGTCCTTGCCTTAGCTTGACAAATGCACAAACCTGTTCTCCGTATTTCGGACTTGGAATACCCGCCACTTCAACGGCCTCAATTTGTGGTAACTTAAACAGGTAGTTTTCTATCTCGCGAGGATAGATATTTTCGCCTCCACGGATAATCATATCCTTGATTCGACCGGTTATGCGATAAAAGCCATCTTCGCCTCTTATTCCCAAATCGCCCGAATGCAACCAGCCGTCTTTGTCGATTGCCTTACGGGTAGCTTCTTCGTTTTTATAATAGCCCTTCATCACGTTGTAACCACGACAACACATCTCACCCTGCACATTATCCGGACATTCCTCTCCGGTTTCGGGATCGATAACTGCGACCTCTACGCTCGGGAATTCAAAACCAACCGTTGTAGCACGAATCTCCGGGGAATTGTGGGTGCGCGTAGCCGTCATACCGGGTGAAGTCTCGGTTAAGCCATACACACTGATGACGTCTTTCATATTCATCTTCTCCATCACCTGCTTCATCGTCTCAATTGGGCAGAGCGCTCCGGCCATAATTCCGGTTCTCAAGGTCGACAGATCGAACATATTGAACATCGGATGATGTAATTCAGCGATAAACATGGTTGGCACACCATACAAGGCAGTACATCTCTCCTTTTCAACCGATGCCAACACCATTAACGGATCAAAATCCTCGGTGATGACCATGGTTGCCCCATGTGTTACAACAGCACATAATGCCAACACGCAACCAAAGCAATGGAAAAAAGGAACGCACACCAGCAGACGGTCAGCCGAAGTATAACGCATGCACTCACCGGTGGCTTTACCATTGTTTAGGATATTATGATGCGAGAGCATTACTCCTTTCGGAAAACCAGTGGTACCCGAGGTGTATTGCATATTCACCACATCGTGGCAATTCACACTTTCTTTTACTTCTTCCAGCTCCAGATCATCTAAATGGCTGCCCATCAAAATCAATTCGGCAGTGTTAAACATCCCCCTGTGCTTTTCGGGACCAATGAACACAACATTCTTCAGCTCGGCAAATTTCTTCGATTTCAGCTCACCTCTCGGTTGATTTTTCAACTCTGGCGCAAGCTCAAAGATCATATTCACATAATCACTATCCCTGTAATTACCGATCATGCACAGAGTGTGGATGTCGGCATCTTGCAGCAGATATTCGAGCTCCGCCAACTTATAATTTGTATTGATTGTCACCAATACAGCACCGATTTTTGCCGAAGCAAACAGGAATGTCAACCAATCCGGAACGTTGTTAGCCCAGATACCAACTTTATCATCTTTCCCAACACCGATATACATCAGCCCTTTGGCTAACTGATCAACCCTCTGATTAAACTCACTGTAGGTGAATCTCAGGTTTCGGTCTGGATAAACCATAAATTCCTGATCGGGTGTCTCAAATGCATATTTCTCCAGGATGCCTCCCAAGGTATAATCGATTAACTGCATGCTAAACTTTTGAGGATTTGAGCAAATCAGAAAGGAGTGTACAAAACGACCAACACACGCGCTTTTTCTCTTGTTGCAGCGTGTACATTATGCATCACAATGGAGTCGATATAAATGCTGTCACCTGCACTCAAGCGATACAAATCTTTCCCGTAATTAATTTCGATTTCGCCCTCTAGTACATAGATGAACTCTTCTCCTTCGTGAGTCGACAGCTTGTAATCCGATTGTTCAGATGGTTCAATCTCTACGATAAACGGTTCCATGTTTCGTCCGGCTTTATCTGCAGCTAACGAAAGGAAGTTCAGATGTTCCCGAGATCCATTCTCTTCGGATGTAAACCTTACGCCTTCTGATGGCTTACCGTTACGCACCACAACAGGTCCCAAGTGATCTGTATCATCCAAAAAAGTTCCCAGACGCACTCCTAAAGCTCTGGCAATTTTAATTAACGGCGATAAGGAAGGAATGATAGCTTCTTTTTCAATCTTTTCAATCTGCGTAGCCAACAAACCACTACGTTCTGCCAATTCCTCCAGACTTAATTTTTGATTTGATCGTATCTGTTTTAGTTTCGATCCAAGGTTATTTTCTCCGGCCATATCTTGGTTTTTCAAAATAATAGGCAACAAAATTAGCTTTATTTTGAAAGACCCCAAACCTGAGTCCCTGTCTTTTAGCACTACAAAACAAGATTGAACTCAAGTATTGAAAAGCAATGATCAATATCAGGAACAAGACTATTTCTGTCTGATAATACAGGATCAAATTACTTCAGAAATATTGATATCTCTTAATTTTCAAACCTTCACCCCGCCTGCTTTGACAAAAAAAAGGCCAACTTTTCAGCGGCCTCTTTTCTATATGATGGTGATGAATTAAACCCATCGTAAGTATTTGAAATCCTGACGATGAGGAAGTTCCTCATTTTTAGGATACAAACGCAAGCCATAGTTGTATGATCCCGGATCCATCAGCGTGACATCGACTTTATATGTTTTGACTGAACCTTCAGAGGGTTCAGCTTCAAATTGCAGTGTTTCCACTAACTCCATCTGCCCGTTGCTCCCCATTGAAGTGATCACCATCTCCAAACCGATATCATCAGAAGAAAGTGTTTTCAGGTCGAGTACAACCTTTGCCGGATAGCTCTCGCCAATCTTCAGTGCATTCGTAATTCCATCTGTAAGTTGAACCTCCCGCACTTCGATATCGTTCCATGCATCCGCAACCTTATCTTTCCACGCGACCAATTCTTTCGCAACTTTAAAATCGTCGGCAACCAAATGCAGGTAGCGACTTGACTGTGGATTATAGAAACGTTCCTGGTAATCGCGAATCATACGTGTAGTCGTAAAATTCGGTGCTACCTGACCAATTGTATTTTTCACAACCTTAATCCATTCTTCAGAATATCCTTTCTCATTGCGATCGTAATAAGTCGGGATGATTTCCAAATCAAAGATATTGTAGATTGTTTCTGCATCCAATTCATCCTGAAGATCCTGAACATCGTAAGTACGTTCCATTGGCAAAGCCCATCCGGAACCTTCCTTGTAACCTTCAACCCACCATCCGTCAAGTACAGAGAAGTGAATTGTACCGTTCATCACACCTTTTTCACCACTCGTTCCTGATGCTTCCAAAGGACGTGTCGGTGTGTTCAACCAAATATCAACGCCTTGCAACAACACTTTTGCCAGGTTGATATCATAGTTTTGGACAAAAAGGATTTTTCCAAGAAACTCCGGACGTTTTGAAATCTCAATGATGTATTTGATCAAATCCTGCCCTGCTTTGTCAGCAGGGTGAGCCTTACCTGCAAAGATAAACTGAACCGGACGTTCCGGATCGTTGACAATCTTCGATAAACGATCGAGGTTACGGAACAAAAGGTGAGCACGCTTATAAGTTGCAAAACGACGCGCAAAACCAATCGTCAGTGCGTTGGGATCAAGCTTACTCAAAATTTCAGAAATCAGTTTCGGATTTTCGTGACGTTGAATCCAGTTATCTGCAAAGCGCTCCTTAATATATTCAATCATTTTCAATTTGAGGTTGCGCTTCATGTTCCACACGTCCTCATCCGGAACTTTGTAGATTTTATCCCACAAATCAGTATCCAGCTGTTCCTCAACAAATGAATCGCCGAAATATTTCAAGTGAAGTTCTTTCCATTCTTTAGCTGCCCATGTCGGGTAGTGTACACCATTCGTCACATATCCAATAGCAAGTTCTTCGGGAAGGTATCCTTCGTACAAGTCTTTAAGAATGTCTTTAGACACCTCTCCGTGCAACCAACTAACACCGTTAATTCCTTGAGACATGTTTGCCGCCAGGAAACTCATGTTAAAATGATCCTCTTCCGGCTTGGCTTTACCTAACATGATAAACTCATCCCAGTCCAGACCAACTTTCTCTGCAAAGTAATTCATGTAACCACGGAACAAATCCTGATGGAATGAGTCGTGACCTGCAGGTACCGGTGTGTGTGTTGTAAATAAAGTAGAAGCACGAACAACTTCCTTAGCTTCTTTAAAGGTCAACCCTTTATCAGCCATAAAATCCTTCGTACGTTCAAGACCGATCATTGCAGCGTGACCTTCGTTACAATGATACAACTGCGACTCGTAACCTAACTTACGCAGCGCACGAATACCCCCCAAACCAAGCAACATTTCTTGCTTCAAGCGGTTTTCGTTGTCTCCTCCATACAAGTGGTGAGTCACAAAACGATCGTCTTCGCGGTTTCCATCAAAATCGGTATCAAGCAGGTAAAGGCTTATGCTACCAACTTTTGCTTCCCACAAACGGGCTTTCAGGTTACGTCCAGGATACTCAACTTCAACTTCAACCCAATTTCCATTGGCGTCCAACGCAGGCTGCACCGGTACTTTATTGAACTGCTGTGCATCGTAGTTTGCCATCTGATCACCATGGATCGATATTGTTTGCTTGAAATAGCCGAAGCGGTACAACAGACCAACAGCGACAAGATTCACTTTTGAGTCACTTGCCTCTTTCAGGTAGTCACCAGCCAAAATACCCAAACCGCCAGAAAAGATCTTCAAACTGTCATGCAAGCCATATTCCATACTGAAATAGGCGATCTGAGGACCGTCCAGTTCTTTTCTGTCATCCAGGTATTTGTGCAGGTGTTTATACACGGCCTGCATCTTGCCGATAAAGACATCATCGCCTTCCAATTCAAGGAAACGCTGATAACTTACTTTATCCAATAAGTCAATTGGATTATGAGCTGTTTCCTCCCATATTTCGGGATCGATCTGTTCAAAAAGCTCACGGGCATCTGTATTCCAAGCCCACCATAAGTTTTTGCTCACCTCCTTGAGAGGAGCTAACTTTTCCGGGATGTTTGATTCAACAAACAGTTTTTTCCAAATAGGTACTTCCACAACATGTCGTTTTAAATGTTCAACGTAACCATAACAAACTAAACCCTCAGTAAATGTCATAAGACACTTACTCCCGGAAATAGTTCACTGACTCCTCAAAAAGTTAACAGTCACATTAAATCAGGTTCAACACTAATCTTTTTTGACAGATTTAGTCGCGGTCTTCTTTTGTTTACTGGCTACCGGCTTGGTCGTCCTGTTCTTTTTTACTTTGCCGGCTTGTAAGTTCTTTAATTCTATTTCATACTTCCTGAGTTTTTCTTCTTTTTCCTCAAGTAGTTTATTTAGGGCCGCAATTTCTTTTTCTATCTTATTTTCAGGAACAAAACTATTTAAACGAAGTTCAAAATCACTTAATACGTTCATATAATTGATAAACGCTTCATAAGGGCTTTCAAACGGATTGTAATTCTTTTTCGCATTACCATCCGAAAAGAACCTCGTGTTCATATAGTAAAAATGATTACACACTTGCAGATATTCCCAATCTTTCACAAGTGCAGCATTAGTCACATTTTTCATTTTTTGTTGCAAGCGATAAAGCTTGTCAAAAGCTTCCTGCTGCAGTTCATTTCCCAACCAAACCGAAACGTCTCGTTCTTCGTTTGACCACGAAATCGGGTGAGGAACACTAACTGCTGCTGTTGGCTGAAGGCTGTCAGCCACCTCTGAAGGCGTCGTAAACTTCAAGCCCCGCTTTTTGAATACCATTTGAGGTAACTCCTCCAGAAATTTGAATATTCCCGATGATTCAGGTTGATAAACGCCAAAGGCTTCGTAATCCATAAACAAGTTGATCACCTCATTCTTTTTATCATCGTCCATCCACTCAACAAACTTAGCCGGTGTGAGCGGATACTCACTCCATGCCTGGTTTGAGAAACGGAAAGATAAATCGTCGCTCAGCTGGAAATTACGCATCAGTAACTTCAGGCCAGGATTGGAGGCACTACAATACAAATAATTGGGCGATTTCCACCCAAGAATATGCTTCGCGCCTTCTGTCATCATTGCTTTAAATCCCATTTCAGCTGCAACATCTCCAATCTCATCCGAATAAATTTTCTCGGAGTTGCACAAAACAGAAGGGCGTTGTCCAAAATACTTTTCCATGAGGTCGACGTGCTTCTCAACCTGCGCCTTAAAGGCCTCCGGACTTTTCAACGCCACCAGGGAGTGAGCATAAGGTTCTGCTACAAATTCCACTTGTCCTGTTCCTGCCAGTTCAACAAACGAATCCAACAGTTCCGGAGCATATAGTTCAAATTGCTCCAGGGCGGTTCCGGATATCGTGAAACTGACCTTAAATTTGTCTTTGTATCTTTTGATTAAGTCTAGAATTATCTTGTTTGCCGGTAAATAGGCATGATCAGCCATTCTTCGCAAGATTGTCTCATTGGAATAGTCGTCGTAGTAGTAATGATCATTACCAATATCGAAAAATCGATAACGGCGAAAGCGAAAAGGTTGATGAATCTGAAAGTTTAGACAAATGGCTCTCATATTTTATTTCATTTTATCGTAGTTAAATCCAATGCTTTTTGGTAGACATCCCGAACGTCCTTTGCTGAATTTTTCCACTGCAGGCTATCCACCTCTTCTTTTCCATATTTCTGGAAAGTATCCCACAATACCGGGTTGTTCAATAAACCGTAGATTGCATCGGCTATCGCATGCGTATCCCAGTAGTCGACTTTAATCGCATTATTTAAAATTTCGGACACACCCGACTGACGAGAGATGATAACAGGAACGTATGACTGCATAGCTTCTAGGGGCACGATTCCAAATGGTTCCGAAACTGACGGCATCACAAAAACATCGCTCATTCGGAACATGTCGAAAACATCGTCACCTTTCAAAAAGCCTGTAAAATGGAAACGATCTGAGATTTTTAAATCAGCAACCCGCCTCACCATGGCATCCATCATATCTCCACTTCCAGCCATAACAAACCGAACATTATTCATTTTCTTGAGCACCAGGTTTGCTGCTTCAACAAAATACTCCGGTCCCTTCTGCATGGTGATCCGTCCCAGAAAAGTAACTACTTTTTCCGACACTCCTTTTTTGGGTTTCACCTGTTTATCCTCGGCTATAGGTTCAACTGCGTTATATACTGTTGTTACCTTATCAGGATTAATCCCATATTTTTCGATCACGATATTTCGGGTTAGATTGCTCACCGTAATAATCTGGTCTGCAGCCTCCATTCCCCGTTTTTCAATCTCGAAAACCTTCGGATTCACACTCCCGCCACTACGGTCAAAGTCGGTAGCATGCACGTGTATAACCAAAGGCTTTCCACTAATTTCCTTTGCCGCTATTCCGGCCGGATAAGCCAACCAATCATGAGCATGTATCAAGTCGAACTCGTTATCACGAGCAATAACCTCTGCCACCAACGAATACTTGTAAATTTCGTGTAGCAAGTCAGCACCGTATTTTCCGGTAAACTCTAACTTTCCCTCGTCTATGATCTCAACAAAGCGGGTTCTCTCGGTATACTTCTTACTGCATAGCTTCCAGAACTCCTCCGGGTCCATATAAGGAACCATTCCGGATTCAACTTCATAATAATCAATTTTCTTCTGAAGGTCTTTGAAATGAACTTTCTTCCGGGTTATAGAAACATTATTCGCCCCGATCAACTCCATGCTTGATTGATCTTCATCACCATACGCCTTTGGAACAACAAAAGTGACATCAACATCTTTTAACTCGGCTAACCCTTTGGTTAGCCCATAACAAGCTGTTCCTAACCCCCCTGAGATATGCGGAGGGAACTCCCAACCAAACATTAAAATTTTCATACGCCATTTAGAACTAGTAAGTTAAACAATTTTCCATTCTCAAAAATCAACAAGCATTCCAATAGAACGGGTCACTGCTGCCACACTCCATGCTTGAGAAATCGCCCCCTTAGCCAAATGCGGCGGATTTCCATTGTACATTTCGGATATTGAGCCGATACAGTGTTCAGTCATATCGCTTTCAAAATCCTCCAATATACGTTTGATGACATGTATTCCACCACGCTTGTGAACCTTCAGATATGCTTCTGCAAAAAACTGAATCAACCAAGGCCAAACGGCTCCTTGGAAAATAACTTTGTTTCGCTGCACAACACTCCCCGTAATCATACCTTCATAGCCAGGGCTATCAGGACTTAATGATCGCAATCCTCTCGGTGTCAACAGTTGTTGCTTTGAGATACTCAGCACACACTTTTGCTTCTCCCGATCAAGCGGTGTATATTCCATTGCAGCTGCAATAACCATATTCGGACGAACAGTCCAATCTTTATCTGTTTGATTGACCGAATCGGCCAAATAACCTTTCTCATTACACCAGAATTCATCGATGAATGACTTGGCTATAAGTGCCGGCAGCTGTTCCCATTCTTTCAAAAACTCATTATCCTTTGCAACTACTGCTAGTTCTAAAGCAAAGCATATTGCATTGTACCAAAGCGCATTGACCTCAACCGGCATAGCCATACGTTTCACAACAGGCTTCCCTTCATCAATCGAATCCATCCATGTCAATGCCAAGTCGGGTTGATCAGAGCCAACCAACCCATTTGCGTACATTTTTATACCATAATCAGTTCCATTTCTATAGGCATTCAAAATATCCTTTATCACATTCCCATATTTCAACCAAATGGAACTTTCGCATTTCTTGTTCCGGCAGAGCTGCTGTAAGGACCATAAAAACCACAGCGAAACATCAATTGTGTCGTATCCTCTCTCCGGCTTATTAAAAAGTTTCGGGAATAATCCATTTTTCAATCCCTTTAACTGCGTATCTATAACCTGCTCAAATGTTTCCCTATCATCGTTTGCAAATGTTAGCCCCGGCAAAGCAATAAATGTTTGACGGGTAATACCTGTATACCAAGGAAAACCGGCAATTATATCTACCTCTTTATTTTTTCGCACAATAAACTGTTGCGCTGAATTGGTCAAACAATTTATGAAAGACGATCTTGGAGTTCGTTTAGCTGTTTCTTTTGTAAACTTCGCCTTCAACGCTCCGGTCTTAGCCTCCTTTGTCGACGCTGAAAAAATAACACTCTCCCCTTTTTGTATTGGTATTTCAAAATATCCGGGGACATAGAGATCTTCAAGGCAATCAAAGCCGCGTTCTTTTTCCTTGCTATACTCAATATTATTATACCAGTTCGGCACAGCTACGAATTCCCCTTTTTTCGACAACTGCATGTTCAGGAAGGGATAACCTTCGTAAAGCTTCATTTGAATACCATTATCGATTTCAGCATACTTCGTATCAGCATACCCATTAGCTTTACTCAACTGATGTATACTCCTAAAAGCCAAGAAAGGTCTCAACCTTAATATTGTAGGCGAATGAGCATCAACCAAAGTATAACGAATCAACGCCTGTTCTTCATTCTCAACTAAAAGTCTTTCTTTAGTCAACACAACTCCTCCTACACGCCAAGTCGTTTTGGGAATGTACTCAGCATCAAAGTCCCGAATATATTTGTGGCCTTTAGGTTCGAAGTGGTCTCCCTCATACTTATGGATACCGAGATTGAATTCAGCACCATGCTGAATAACCGTTTCGTCGAGCGAACTAAGCAACATATGCTTATCACCCTCCATCCCTTCAATAGGCGAAATAAGAATACCGTGATATTTTCGCGTATTGCACCCCGCAATGGTGGTGCTCATATAAGAACCAGCTCTATTGGAACGTAAAACCTCCCGATTAAGAGAATACTCCAAATTGACCAATTTACTTCTATCAAATTTCAGATAACTCATAAGTTTCAGACTTTAGGCCTAAAAAGATTTTAATCGTTACTATTTTGCAAGACTCTAACGATGAGTGATTCACTACAAACATACAGAAACATTTCTGAATGAATCTGTTCATTTTTATTCACTTCCGTTCAATTCCTTTTGAAAATATTGCCTTTCCCTCTCTAAGTTAAGATATGGGAAATTAATCATTAACTGCTTTATTCTTTCTATATTCTGTGTTAAGAATTTTACATATTCCGGAACATCCTTTCGAAAGGGTCTATGAGCAACAGCTTTCTTTATTTTTTCGATTTTACCCATCAAAAGATGAGCTTCTTTCGCAAATAAGGCATCACTAAATTTCTCCCAAATATGCTCAACTGCCACCTCCGACAAGTGCACTAGATCCGGGGCATAAAAGCGATAATCGCGCAGTTCGTCCATCACAATTTCGTATGATGGGAAATAACTGCATCCTATATTTTCGAGCCCTGTAATCAGTCGATCAATCGCTAATAAAAGTGTCGATTTACTCAATTGATTACCATGTGCAGTATCTTTTAGATGGCGAATAGGACTAACTGTAAACAGAAATCTCAATTTTGAGTTAAATTTACACAAACATGTTAATAAATCCCTAAATTCACTAACAATCTCCCCCGTGCTTAACCGGTAACGATGAAAATCAGCCGCCGGAAACTTGTGACAATTGGCAACTAAGTCACCGGTCTGCTTTAAATCGTACACCCACGACGTACCGAAAGTGAGGATCAGACAATCTGCTGTTTTAAGGAACTCATACCCAATTCGAACCTGTTCGTTCATCTTCACAACTGCCTCATCTACCGAAGAAGCTGAATAGCGACCGTGAAAATCAAAACTTCCCCAAACTCCATTGTGCTCGAAAAGATCTTCTGCCTTATATTGTTTCAGATCCATCAACCGACGCAAACTCGCAGCAATAGACATCGGATTATAGAGAATTCCAAAAGGATTGATGAGCGTTTGAAATTTGAGCTGCTCCATGATTTCGCCGATGTTCTCGGTAAAACAAGAGCCCATAAACAGAATCTTGTCTTCATAGCCAAGCTTCCATCCATCGTTTTTGACCTCAACTTCCGTATAATATCTGTTCATAGTGCCCGATCTGTTT
>QKCF01000260.1 GCA_003246935.1 Sunxiuqinia sp.
GTAGTTGTCCAGGATCTGATCGATCTGTTCCAGCGATAAATACTCTTCTTTTCCGCTGTTGGCAAAGCATATCGGGCATTGTAGGTTGCACTGGTTGGTGACTTCAATTAGCCCGATGCAAGTATGTTGGTCATGATCAGGGCACAAGCCGCAGTCGTACGGGCAGCCTTTTTGCAGGCTTGTCTGGCTTATTGTTACTGTGCTCGGTTTATCGTATCGTCTTTTTTTGAGGTGGTAGTCGGCATCTTCTTCCAGCAGTTCCAGCTGTAGTCCGTGTTCCGGACAAGTTTTCTGCAGGAATACTTGCCCGTCTTTTAGCAGAATTTTAGCAGGAATACGTTGCGTACATACAGAGCATAAGCTCGTCGTAGCCTCGTGGAAGGTATAGTCTCGGTTTGTTTTCATCTTCTAATATTACGTCTTTCTTTTTAGGTGTCAAAAAGGAAGAAAGGAAAAGAAAGACAGTGAATCACGGTCGTTCTTTCAATGTAATATTAGGTTGTACGAAACCTTCTTTGGAATAGTTGATCAGTAGAACTAGCCTGCTGAATCGCAGTATCCGAAGGGATCGCGAGAACTGATCCCTTCTGTTTTTCTATTCCTAAAAAGCCTTATGGAACCTATTGGCCTAAAACAAAAATCGCCGGGCGCTTCTGAATGTCTGGCTTCGATTTCTTCCAGGCAGCAATGGTTTGTGTTCGGATATATTCGGTTTCCAAAGTCAGGTCGCAGGCAATGCAGAGCTTGGTTTGCGGCTGGCAGTTTTGCAACAGGTCGTCGAGCAATTGCAAGTTGCGGTAAGGCGCTTCAATAAAAAGCTGGCTTTGGTTCTCAGTATATATGCGCTTTTCGAGCAGTCGGATGTGTTGCGCTTTTTCGTTCTTTTTGATGGGGAGATAACCGTTAAAAGCAAAGTTTTGCCCGTTCATGCCCGAGCCCATCACAGCCAGTAAAATCGATGAAGGACCAACCAAGGGAACTACGCGCAGGTTTTTTTCGTGAGCGATGCGGACTACATCAGCACCCGGATCAGCTACGCCGGGGCAACCGGCTTCCGACATAATTCCCACATGCAAGCCCTGCTTGATTGGATCAAGGTAGCTGTGCAATTGGTTTTTATCGGTGTGCTTATTCAACTCGTAAAAATGAAGGGCATCGATGTCGATCTCCGAATCAACTTTCTTCAGAAAGCGGCGCGCCGTACGTACATTTTCAACAATAAAATGAGAGATGGAATGAATAATATCGCGGTGTGTAACCGGTATTACAGTATCTAGTTCACTTTCGCCGAGCGTGATCGGAATAAGGTATAAATTGGCCATTCAAAAAATTTTCTTCAAAATTAATTAATTCAAACAGACCGCCTCCTCATTTCGATTTTTTGTAGCTTTGAACGATTCACATGGAATACACTCCGACTATGTATATTGAATTTTTGGGCACCGGTACCTCCCAAGGTGTTCCGGTTGTAGCCTGTGATTGTAAAGTCTGTCAATCGCAAAATCCGAAGGATAATCGTCTGCGTTCGTCGCTCGCCATCCAGGTTGATGGATTGAACCTGTTGATTGATGCTGGTCCTGATTTTCGGCAGCAGATGTTGCGCGTCGGGCAAAAACGGCTCGATGCGATTTTACTGACCCACGAACATACCGATCATATTTTCGGGCTCGACGATATTCGTGCTTTCAATTGGGTACAGGGACACCCAACGGATATTTATGCTGAAGAACGGGTGCAGAAGGCGATCCGCCGCGTGTTCGATTATGTGTTCGAGGAAGTGAAATATCCCGGTATTCCGCAGATGAATTTGCATCCGGTTGAAAATGCGCAGTTCAACATTCAGTCTGTCGAGATTACACCGATCCGGGGCTTTCATCATCGTCTTCCTGTATTTGGCTACCGTATTGGTTCGCTGGCTTATTTGACGGACATCAACTCAGTACCCGACGCGGAGAAATTGAAGCTGACTGATCTTGATGTGTTGGTGGTAAATGCCCTGCGCATGGAAAAGCATATCTCGCATTTCAATCTCGAGGAAGCACTACAACTGATTGCTGAGGTGAAGCCTAAAAGAGCTTACCTGACTCACATTTCACACCTCATGGGCTTACACGACGATGTAGAAAAGCTACTGCCCGCAAATGTGCACCTTGCCTACGATGGCTTGTCGCTCGAACTTTGAGGTGCCGGATTCCACAGTGGCTTCAGAAAAGGGACGGCCGTTAGCATAAATCCGGTTCCGGTAGCGATTAATGCCCACGATAAACTAAAGTTGTCTGTTAAATATCCCAGCGCTGGTCCGATGATGGCAAAGTTGATGCGAATAACGAAATTTCGCAGCGACAGAATAGTCGCTCGAACTTCGGAACGTGTATCGCGGTTGATGTAGTCTTTCAGAATCGGGTGGGCGATACCACGCACCAGGTAGAAGAAAAACAGGAACCCAATGCCAATGAGGCTGACCTGCCATGCCGCGAGGTAGAAGCCGATGGTGAAGCCCAGAATGATAATGAGCAAGGCGTTTCGCTGGCCCACTTTTCGCTCAATCCGATAGGAAAACATTGATGAAATTCCGACCGAAAGGTTCAGCACCGTCCACATGACACCAAATAATGAAACCGGCAAATTGGCTGCTTTAAAGTAAGGCTGCACAAACCAGGCGAAAGTCAATGATGCTGTTCCTGCAAAGGATGAAATCAGCAAAGCTGCGCGTAAGCGTGTGTGTTGAAAGGTTTCGCGTACAGTTCGCAATGTTGTTCCAAAGCTTTTTCCCAAGGCGGTCGATTGCTGTTGCGGCTCTTTCAATAATAGGGCTGCAGGAATGGCCACAGAGGCAATGATAAACTGGGCGTAGAACGGCATGCGCAGGCTCAGCGTAGCCAACAGACCTCCGCAAACACCGGCAATAGCTTCGGCGAAGTTGCCGGCCGAGGTAATCCAGCCTTCCTGCTTCATGTAGTCTTTTTCGCGTTCTGCCGCTTTCATGGTATCATAAAGCAGGGCCGAGTCGGCCCCTGAAATAAAGCTGTAACCAACGCCGAGAATAATCTCAGCCGTAGCAAAGGCCCAAAATCCGTAGGAGAAACAATAAAGAGCCATACCACCGGCTCCCAGGAGGCTTCCCAACATCAGTGTCTTTTTGCGGCCCCAAATGTCAGCCAGATAGCCCGATGGAATTTCCATCACCACCATGGCTATCGAATAAATTGACTTCAGTATGAAAATCTGCTGCATGCTGAGGCCATTGTCTTGGTAAAACAGAACGACCACCGGCATCACCAGGTTAAACCACTTGGCAAATTTGATCAAATAGAGATTGATCAGGTTATTTCGAACCAGTTTACTCATTGACGGCAAAAGTATAAAATTCTGATTGCTATGGTCGATGATCTTTCTCCGAAGTCAAACTGGACATTTGAATATAAAATTTAGATTACGCAGCTTTGCATTATTCGATAATTTTATATCTTTGCCACCGCTTAACGAAAGGGTGTTTGTTTTACAAGGATTGTTTCAAAAGCAAAAATAAGGATGCCTCGGTAGCTCAGTTGGATAGAGCAACTGCCTTCTAAGCAGTAGGTCATGGGTTCGAATCCCGTCCGGGGTACAAAAAGCCGCGTATTACGCGGCTTTTTTCGTTAGGGGGGAACGAAAGGGGGAACGTTTTCCTATTTTGTGCCCATTTTTAGATTAGATTAATTTCTTTTGGAGGCAATCATGTCCGCTATTGCATCCTATTTCCCGAATATTAATTTCGACCAAAGCTTATATCAGACTGGATTGGGCGATTCATTGCCGTCATTCGCCATATTGTGTATGCCTGCTTCTTCATCGCTTTTTTTTACTCATGGCTTAAGCAAGTAAAGCATGAAAGTCCGGACAAGAGAGTTCGTACTTTTTTTTTGCAGCACGAAATCGACGGTTTTGTAGATTATTACAACAATGACCGGTATCATGAATCATTATCGAATCTAACGCCGGAATCAGTGTATCGCAACTACGGTTCACAGATTTTAAAAGAGCGAAAGCGAATAAAAATTAGTACTCTAAATCACAGAAGACGACTAAACAAAAAAGTCTCTTAAATTCAATTTG
>QKCF01000086.1 GCA_003246935.1 Sunxiuqinia sp.
GGCACATAGTAAGTTGTTACCATCTCTTCACCTGTCCATCCGTTGAAAATCGTCAAGTACTCCGGACCTGACAGAATCATTCCACCTGAGTTGCGGTAATCTTTCGTGTGGTCTGCTCCGACAGCAGGTCCTTTACTCAAATAGGCGCCTGTGCCGTCTTTTGTACCTGGTGCCGTTTTACAGGCAACTTCAGCCTTTCCGTCGCCATCCAAATCGTACACCATAAATTGAGTATAGTGCGGACCCGAGCGAATATTATTACCAAGCTCGATACTCCAAAGTTTTTCGCCTTCCATCGTATAGGCATCCAAAATTGTATTACCCGTGAAACTGGGCATATTGTCGGCAGCATTGGAGGGCATCCATTTTACGATGATTTCGTATTGTCCGTCACCGTTTAAGTCGCCGACGCTACAATCGTTGGCTGAATAGTCGTAGGTCGTACCATCTGGCAGAACGCCGTCTGTCGGTTTGTTAATCGGCACGGAAAGGTAAACGTCCGAACTAGTCAATACAAAGGATTTGGAGGCTTCGCCTTCAACCCCATCGACAACCGGTCGAATGAAATATTCGTTCGCATCGCTTATATTGACTGACGCAATCAAATAATTAGATTTACCAATAATGGGCTCAGAATTTACCAACTGAGCATCTGAACCATTAATCGACTGATAGAGATTGTAGCCCATCTCTGCGCTATCGTCTCCAAAAATTCGCCAGGAAACAAGAGCTCCTCCGTTACTGGCAACGGCAATAACACCACGATCGAGCTTTTCCATTTGCCGCTGGGCAAATAAGATTTGAGGCATTAAGAAAAGCAGGGGAATCCCGATCAATAACAGTTTGATCGTTTTTTTCATAATAAGTAGTAGTTAGTAATTAAATATTTCTTTCCATAATATGATGAAGAAAGGCCCACTCATTTTGTGGGCCTTTTGTCTTTGCTCTATTTTCTATATGCACTACGTTCAATTATAATCAGTTATTGAACAACAATGGCTGTTGACAGATTATTTTCATCCGACACGAGCTGTACATAATATACACCAATGGGGAGGTTTGAAGTTTCCAAAGAATACGTACTTGTTGCCTCAGCATATCCACTGTAAATGTGTTTTATTGCTCTACCGTTAGCGTCATACAGTTGTAATTGAATTTTAGAACCTTCAGGTAATGCAACCCTTATTGTTCCTTTTGCAACCATTGGGTTTGGGAATACCTCCAGATGCACATCAGTTTCAGCATCCTCACCCCCGATAGTTGCACTTTTTAATATTGATTCTGAATCGCATTCGCCAATATTATCGCCATGCATCAGGTGGTCTTGTACTGAAATCACATCAAGACAAATCGCCTTTCCACTGTGACAAACCGTTACTTTATCATTATTTTCTCCACACCGAACATCCACCACTGTAATTTCTACGTCAGCAGTACTTGTACATCCGTAGCTATTGGTTACTGTTACTGTCAGCGTGTATATTCCCGCCTCAGTTGGAGTAAATACAGTCGAAGCCAAATCTGTTACACTCAAACCAGTTGTCGGTTCCCATTCGTAAGTGTATTGCTCGCTGCCACCTGTCACTGCATCAAGAGTCAATTCCTGTGCTCCGTAGCCTAACAAGATTGTATTATCATCAACTCCGGTATAAGTATTATCGGTTCTGCTAACTAATATCTCTGGTTGCTCCGGCATATCACCAATCACCGTCACATTTGCATCTGCAGTAGCCGTTAAGCCATTAGCATCGGTCACCGTGAGTGTAACCCTGTTTTCGCCGATGTTCGAACAATAGAAAGTTGTTTGGCTTAATTCCAACGATTTTATTCCGTAAGCGTCGTAACTACCGTTATTAACTTCTTCCGCCGAAACGGTGGCTTCGCCGTTAACCAATGTAACTGTTATATCCTGAGCAATGGCAACAGGAGGAATATTGTCTTCCGGATAAATAATATTCGGAGTTGGAGGTTCCGGCATACCATAGCCCAAATAAAAACTTGGGTAAGGTGGCTGATTGTAGGCGCTGTTTTGCCAAGCTATAGCCGTACGGTATTGCGGATCGTGCATGAGGGTATAAATTCTGTGATTTGTTTCCGCAGTGGTCGTAAACAGGACTAATGCGGAATTGTCCGAGAGGCGGTAAAGGATTTCTTCTCTCCAGTCCCCTAAGAGGTCTGCCTGGAGACAAGGGTTCTTTTTCGTACTGTTGTTTGTTGAAATAGATGCAGCTTTGTAAACCGTAAATACCCGGTTTAAACTTTGTGTCTCGTAATTCCACCTGTCGATAACAGAACCATCTAATAGTTCCCGTCCCAAGTCGCCATTCCACCAAATACCAAAATTATAGGTAGGTTTATTCGTGGCTATCTGGTTCCCGTTAACATCATATAGATTGCCAGAAGACCCCCAAAGCTCATAACCAGGGTGGTTTGGGTCAATATCAGCAGCCATGGCACGGCCAACGTCCCCACTTGTATTTACCCCGCAATACGGAGTTCCGTCTTTTGCAGAATTCAGCCTTAGTCCTTTACCATCATATTGTCCTGGGTTTTCAAGGCATACCCACTCTTCCATTCCCGGTCTTGAAAGATCCATGTCAGTCATATGAAGTGCATCACCATGGCCATAGCCATTGCTCCACAGCCGCTGACCATTATCATTAATAGCACTGGAACCATTGATGATTTCATCTTTGCCGTCACCGTCTACGTCTCCGATGGTCATGTGGTGATTACCCATACCAGACCATTCTTCGTTACCCGGATCTTTACTGTCAAACTTCCAAAGCAGGGTAAGTTTTCCGTCGCGCCAGTTATAGGCAGCCCTGGCCAATTTGTTATAATAACCACGACCCATAATCAGGCTCGGGCGCTCACCATCCAGGTATGCAACTGCATGCACAAAGCGGTCGGCGCGGTTGCCATAGTTGTCGCCCCAGTCGGAAATATTGCCTCTTGCCGGTTCAAATGGCGCAGTTGCCATTGCTTCTCCCGTCATTCCATTAAAAATAGTCAAAAATTCAGGGCCATCATGTACCCATCCCCATTCATTACGGTAATCTACATTGGGGTCACCAATGACATGACCTAAACCGTCAATCGTTCCATCGGCTGTTTTCAGGGCTACCTCTGCTTTGCCATCACCATCCAAATCGTAAACCATGAACTGGTTGTAATGGTCTCCTGCTACCATGTTTATCCCTAAGTCAATACGCCACAAACGAGTGCCATCCATTTTATAACAGTCAAATATTTGATTACCCGTAAAACCACCTGAATTCGACGACTTGTTAGATGGTTCCCATCGTACTACAATTTCATATTTTCCGTCGCCATCCATGTCACCTACACTACAATCGTTGGCAGAATAAGTGTAAGATACTCCATCCGGAGAGACACCTCCCGCAGGAATCTGGATAGGAATGTATAATTGATTTTTAGCCCAAACAGTTACAGCTTCTGAAGCTAATCCTTCTTCTCCGTTTAATACTGGTTTTACAACATAAGTACCATCTGTGCTTGTTTCGTCAATTAAATTAGTAGATTCTGTTATTGGGGTATCATTCACGAGCACTCCATCGCGGTATACATTATAACCCGTTGAAGAAGGCTCAGTTCCCAACCATCGCCAACCAATATAAACAGTGTTGGATGATGTACGAACAGCAACCAATCCCCTGTTTAATACTTCCATTTGTTTTGGCGCTGTTACAACCGCATCAGGTTGAGCTAATGTGTTTACCCGAATGTTGTCTCCGTATGCTAAACCAGCTGCACTTACTGCATAAGCCCTTAGATAATAGATCGATGCAGGATCTAAGCCACTAATAGTGAGGTTAAACATTCCCGCCCCGGTATTTGTATCTACAATCTTATTGTCGTCAATGGTCGGGTTTAACGTTGTGCTGTAAACAATACCTCTTTCTGTAATTGTTGCGCCTCTGCCATCGGTAATATCACCCCCGGACTGAACTGATGAGCTTGTAATGTTGCTCGCAGCTATTGTACTCAGTTCAGCCAGAAGCGCATATTGTCGAACCACAGGCACCGTTATTGCATTACTGTTTCTTTTCGTATACACGATATAGGGGCGGTCGGTATCAGTCCCAATACCTATTGTAAGATTACCAGTAGGTTCATCAATACCACGATCTACCAGTTGATCTTTGAGTTCGACCCAGCTACTTGTACCTACTTCCAATTTTCTAACACGTGCTACCTGGTAATAATTCCTGGAGTCGTATTTATCAACAAAAGAACAGTAAACATTACCGGCTGCGTCTTTAAGAAGATTAATATCCGTGGCATCGCGAGAGCTCAGTTCAGTAGCAGAACTCCAACTGTCTGAAGTCTTATTATAATTAATTACTGTAGCCCTGTTATATCTTGACGTATTGAAATAAGCAATCGATAAATTATTCGTCGCATTTAAGCCCATCGTAACATGACGTATACCTTGGGTAACCGGTGAAGTTATGGCCCCCCAATTTCCAGCATCATATTTATATAAAGCCATAACTCCGGTACTTGAAGTAGACGAGCCTAATTTCATATAAACAAAATAAGGAGCATCAGTCTCGTCAATCACCAGACTGGGCGCGACGGCAATATCTCCACTTACTGCCCCTGAGCCAACAGTAACCCAACCGCTACCATCAAATTTCTTAACGTAGGGCGTCATCGCATCGCAGAACGCGACGTAAGGCACGTTGCCTGAATCAAAAGCAAGCGAAAAACGTGCTGTTGAACTATATTGACCAATGCTATTGGTAACTGACCCCTCTGACAGATAAAGATTGTTTGCATCGTTGTTTATCGGCTCCCACAGTTGGGTCGTTGTATTGTATTTCTTTACAGCCAGTTTGTTCCCGTTAACAACATCAACATAAGCAACAAATAACACATCACTTTTATCAACATAAAGTCGACAATGGGTTATGTTCGTTCCAAAATCATCGCCTAACTGCACCCACACTCCCTGAGGGTTTCTATATTTAACTATTCCAATACTTCCTCCCTCACGAAAAGCAACATAAGGCACCTTGCCCTTAATAGCAACAGATGTGTAACTGGATGATTGAGAGGAAACCTGCTCTTCCTCACCTAAAATATTCCAGCTTTGCGAATAGGAACAATAGATATTTAAGAGCAAGAATGCCGCCAAAACGGCTGTCCTTTTTAAGGACGAAGAATAACGACGTGCGTAATTCTTAAACGGTAATCTACGTTTCATAATGAGTAGTTTTTAGTAAGATTTGAAGTTGTTAATTTAGTTCCGACCTGTCTTATCTTACTTATCATGCGTTGCCATACCCTGTCATTCCCTGCAAACAACATGATTCTATGCGATGAAACCATTCTACCGAAAAATATAAATCAAGAACGTACAACAATTTGATAGCAAATCAATTATACGTATCAAGATAATTGGACGGACTACAGCCAAAATGTTTTCGAAAAGTACGTGAAAAATTAGAGGGTTCAGAAAAGCCAACCCGATAGGCAATCTCAGAAACATTTAAATTTTCCGTTTTCAATAAATCTGCAGCTTTCTCCATACGAACTCGAATAATGAACTCGTTAACCGTGCTTCCGGTTATTGCTTTCAATTTACGATAAAGCTGCCTCTGACTAACTTTCAGTTGTTCGGCCAACTGCTCCGGATTATAGCCGACGACGTCAATGTTTTGCTGGACAAGATCAATAGCACTTTGAAGGAATCGGTTATCCAGTTCATTCTGCTCACTCTCCAGCTCTACAATATGTTTCTTCTGGGCTAAACTTTTTTGAAGGTTAATTCGATTTTCGATAATGCTGACAATTTGAGCTTTTAAAACCTCAATATTGAAAGGTTTAGAAAAATAAACATCAGCTCCTATACTTAAACCCTCGACCCGATCCTGATCGGTACCCTTGGCTGTCAAGAGGATAACCGGAATATGGCTGGTTTTATCGTTCGTTTTTATATGCTTGCACATCTTATTCCCATCCATTTTAGGCATCATCACATCCGAAATGATGAGGTCGGGGATATTGGTTACCGCAGCGTTTAAACCGTCAACGCCATTGCCTTCGCATAAGATATGATACTGATCCATTAACTCTGTCTTCAGGTAATACTGCAAATCTGCATTATCCTCAACAATTAAAATCGTAGGCCTCTTATCTGATTCTACAGCTTCTTCCAGAGGCGTACTTAGCCGAACTTCTTCATCTTGCTGATCAACAGCTTCCACAACAGGCTCTTCCGCCTTTTTGTAAGGCAAGCTGAATTTGACCAATGTTCCTTGTTTGCTTTTACTTTCAACGGTAATTTTTCCACCAAGCAACTCCACCAGGTTTCGGGTCAAGGCCAGCCCCATTCCGGATGATTCGCCATAGAAAGGTGTAGAGCCTTCGTTATTGAAAGGTTCGAAGATATTTTTCAACGCCTGCTTCTCAATACCAATTCCATTATCCTGAATCTCTACATCAATTTGTCCACCTGATAAATTTTCGCATACACTCACGCCAATAGCACCTTGGTCTGGTGTATACTTGAACGCATTGGATAACAAGTTCAGCACAATCTGACGCAACTTTTCTTCATCGAAATACCCAACTACATCACGACGCGACGACTCAAAAGTCAGTTGAATACCGCGACTTTTAGCCATTGGATCGAAGCTCATAACTGTATCCTGAATTACTTTCACACCATCCTGAACCGAATACTTCGGGTGCAATTTCTTTTCTTCAGCCTTCCTGAAATCTAGAATCTGATTAATCAACTGTGATAAATGCCCAACGTTCTTGCTGATCAATTCGATATAATCGGACTGCTTATCACGCGAAATCTTCTTGTCCTGAAGTTGCCGTAACGGATCAACAATCAAACTAAGGGGCGTACGTAATTCATGTGATACATTGGTGAAAAATTCCAGCCGTTCGCGAGTAATCTCCTGCTGTTTTTCCGAATTCATCCTCTCAACCAAAAGCTGGTTTCGCATTTTTTCCCGTGCACGTCTGATACTATACCAAATAAAGAGAATTAAGCCGACAAACAGAATATAAAGAGCAAATGCTGCTTTTGTAGCATACCAGGGAGCCAAAATCACGATTTTCAAATTGACGGGATTGGATATCAGACGGTCAGAGGATATAACCTGCGCTTTAAATGTATATTCTCCTGGCGGAAGTTTCAACAACGAAATATGTCCGAACTTAGTTGACATCCAACCATCGTGATAACCTTCCAATTGATATTGATAAGTATGCCCGATTGTATTCTGAAAATTCAGGGCGGTCAAGTCTAATCCTATATCCCGACTGTTGTAGTCCAATACGATCTCATCGCTAAGGAACAGGGCTTTTTCAAGAATCATCCGTTCATTCACAACATCTCCAGGCACAACTTCATTACCAGACATATACAGTTTCGACAACAACAGTCTTGGTGCATACGGGTTACTCTTTATTTTATTCGGATCGAAAGAAACGAAACCCTCATTTGCTCCAAAATAAATGATATTATTCTCCCTGTCGTTAAAGCAAGAACTTTCTTTAAACACCCAATTTCCGGAATCATCGGAAATAGAATAATTAGAAATGCTTCTATCAGTCTGATGAATCTTAGAAATTCCCTTTTTATGGGAAACCCAAATATTTCCGCGACTATCTTCCGTAACAGCTGTAATATAAATATCAGGCAAGCCTTCTGTTTCAGCATAAAGATCGACCTTCATGGTCGAAGGTTCAATACAGAAAAGCCCCTCTGTTGTACCTACCCAAATTTTCCCGTAACTGTCTTCATAAACTGAATAAATACAATCGCCATCCAGGTTTCGACCGGTTAACTCTTTAAAATCCTTAATTCGCAGCATATCAGAGGAACGTCCAAGTGAATCGTATGAAAACCGTGTCAGGCCAAATCCTTCAGTTCCTGCCCAGACATTTTTATGGCGATCAACGACAAGATCCCTAACGGCTCGGTTTCCAAATATTAGATGTTGGTCATACAACTTCACCTCTAAAGTCTGCAAATTAATTTTCGCAAGCCCATTATAAACACCAGCCCAAATAAAATCGCCAGCAGGATCTGAGAGAGAATACACATAAGGAACATTAACCTTAGTCTTTGTTCTCTTATTCATAATCACTTTAAGTTTCTTGTCATTTTTAGAATAGCGGTAAAGACCGTCCATTGCCCCGATCCAAATGTTCCCGTAATTGTCTTTTTTGATCACCTTTGGCTGGTCAATTTTCAGATCTCCTTTATTTACAGGGTGATTTTTGAAACCAGCCGCGTCTTCATCCATTACCAGGATTCCGTCGTATTCTGTACCAATCCACAATTCCTGATCATCTTTATAAATGGATGTTACCGCTGTTAATATCGGAGTATGCTTTCCCTCCTTGTAAATTGAATGGAGTTTAAAGGGATTTCGCTTCGTATTAGCTTTATAAATATTTCCATTACGTGTACCAATCCAAATAATCCCTTGATTATCGATGTAATAGGCTGAAACATATTCGTCCCTTAGATGCCCGGGTTGAAAAATATCAGGGTAATAGATTGTCCGCTTGCTGGTCTGTACATCAACCGAGCAAAAATAGTTGTTGTCAATAAAATAACTGGACTGATCGATCACTTTGTTTTTATTCAAATCGTTCGATGAACTTTCAAGCAATACCTTCACCTGCTCCGGTACATACTGCTTCTCAATCAAAATAAAGTTATTTAGCGAATACTGATACTTGATATATTTTCGGTCTGAAGTATAGATCCAGATTTGTTGATTCTCATCGGTCACAACCGTCCGCAACCTATTATTTGAAATTAACCGATCAGCTCCAAGCGGAAATTTGTAAGTATCGAAACTTTCTCCGTTGTATCGATACAAACCATTCCAGGTCCCAAACCACATATATCCTAACGAATCCTTTGTTATACCCTTAATTGGTGTATCAATAGAAAAAGAAGGATCGGTAATTTTTTCAAAGAAAAGATCTTGCGCTTGTCCAAACTCAAAACCTAGCAATAAAAGAACCACAATCAATTGCAATATGCGGCATAAACTGCATGTCTTGGTTTGTTTATTCATAAATTTCTACGGTCTGATGGTTTAATGGGATGAATATACCAAATTCTGGTTTGGTATCCTGAAGCTCATCCTGTACTCCTTAAACGTCTACTAAAATAACGGCTGATTGGATACAACAATGATCAATCTCTGCCGAAACCAATCAGATATTGCCATAAACGCATAGTTTTTAAGATAATTCCAGAAAAAAACGGCACCATCCTTATCTGATTTATTTATTATACCTCACATCTATTCGAGACCAATAAGGACTGAATCAGCTAAATCTGTCCTTACCGAATACTGTTCTAGGTCAAGACAAACAAAAGCATTCGTTCCTTTTGCTTTTTTGCCCATTTATCGGCATAACCTGCATCCGGGAACAAGATAACCTTTCCAAGTCCAAGTGTCTTAATTCGTCCTTAAAATAGTATTCAAAAGACTCCCGTTGTCATCCATTTTTAAATTTTCGCGGTAATGACTATTAATCGTAAAAGTTCTTTTATGATGATATTTTAAAGGGATTCAAACTATTTACAAAATTGTCTATTCTTGTAAGTCTTTTTTCCTCAATCTCCTCTTCACTCAACTTTTGCTCCTTCGCCTTTGGCAGTATAAATTCGAGGAGTTTTATCAGAAGTTCGATTCGCTTTTTCGGATCTAAAGAGTTCAAATCTTTTTCAAATTTAGGTGAACTAAATTGCTTCTCGACAATAGCTAAAATCAGCCCTTTAGCTTCTTTTGATGTCTTGTTGGCAGAGCCTCTGCCTCTTCCTTGGGGATTACCCGATATTCCTTTTTCAAATGGCATGCTGTTTAGTTTAGTAACTTCATCTCGGACCAAGCCATTAGGATTTAATTCCCCATATCCACTGCTATTGATTCAGGTTGAATACCATAATCACGAATGCATTTAGACAAGCCGGTTTTTAGCTTGTGAAAAAGACTGAAGATATTCCAAAAATAATGCCCGTTGATTCGTTGCATTTGGTTCACAAAACGATGTACCTCGGTAAGTTTCAGTTTTGAATTAGCCAGTGTCTCCAAAATCGCGCGGCCACTGGAAGCGCCGAGGTCGAAAGCCAAAAAATGATGCGTTGGCATAATCAGATTAATTTAGTTTGGATTCCTTCTTTTAAGTAGTAATGAACAGTTAAAAAAACATATTCATGGCAAATTCCAGGGGGAACTCGCTATCAGTTGAAAGCTCGACGTATTCAATTTTGCTTTTGAGTTCTTCCATTTGAGTTATGAAGTTCTCAGTGTTCAGGGCGAGCACTGCTCCCGATCCGGCAGAATTACCTACCTGGATGTACTTTTCAATCGGTATTGGAGGCAATAAACCTATTTTGATGGCATTGGAAATACGCAGATAATTACCGAAACCTCCGGCTAACAAGACATGATCCAGGTCTCCAAATGAGAGACCAGCCATCGACATCATTCTGTTAATGCCGGAAAAAACCGCTGATTTTGCAAGCTGAACCTCGCGAACATCCTTCTGGTTCAGAGTAATCGCAGAAAAGTCCACATCCTTACAAATTACGAAATCGTCACTGATATTACCATCAGGTCCCAGTACACCTGTTTCGAGCATTGTTGCGACAACGTCAATAAGCCCTGAACCGCACACTCCAACAGGTTCTCCCCCTCCGATAACTTTAAAGCTGCCTTGATCAAATTCTGAGATCGCACCAGCCAATGCCGGCATACCGCACGAAATATTGGCCCCTTCAAAAGCCGGGCCTGCTGCAGTTGCACAAGCCAATATTCTGTCCGGAGTTACAAGCACCATTTCTCCATTGGTACCAATATCAACGAACAAAAAGTTTCCCCCCAGTTTAGACATATCTACAGAAGCTAAACCAGCTACAATGTCTGCCCCGACATAAGCACTTAACGAAGGCGACAAGACCAGTTCACCTCTTTCGTGAATAGTTATCCCCAAGCTACGAGCTATTAACCTTTTTACCTCAGTAAACTGTGGTGTAAACGGAGCATGCGCAATCGGTAAGGCATCAATCCGAAGTAAGTTATGGAGCATTGTCGTATTCCCCACAACAGAAATTTTGACAAAGTCAGTCGGGTTGACGTCATAACTTACACAAAATTTTGCAATAGCACCGTTGATGGCCTGTACTAATACCTTTTGCAACTCATCCAATCCCGCGGGGGTTGTTGCCCCATAGTTTATTCGGGAAATAACATCGGCCCCATACTTCGACTGCGGGTTGACAATTGAGATAATATCCACAACCGAACCAAAAAGAAGGTTGACTACATAAAAAACTATCGTAGTTGTTCCAATATCGACAGCCAGTCCATAGGGAATTGTTGACATATTAACAACCGCACCAAGATCTTGAGGCAAGACTTTTGTCAGTTTGTACTGTGATGAAAGAACCTGCATCTCGACCCTATGCGGAAGAATGACTTCAATGTTTTTATTTACATGGTACAAACACGAGGTTACATGTCCATCACCAGGGATGTACACCCGGCATTTTCCGCATGTTCCGTTACCTCCGCAGGGAGCATAAAAGTCGGAAACCTGTTCACGGATACATTGCAAAAGATTACTCCCGTCCTCTATTTCGACAACTTTTGATATTGCTGAGTTTTTCAGGACAACCTTGTGTTTCATGGGTCTGTTCTTTCTTTTTAATTAATGGTCAAGCTTGAATCAAAGCTCTTTTCCTCCCTACTCAGGATAACATGATCAAACTTTCCGGTAAAAGCAGCTTGGGCTATCACACGTTTTGCAACTTGTTTTCCGATATTTTACCTGCTCGCCAAAACCAACAATTCCGTTGATCGATTTTACTGGAATCATCACCTGATAGTCATTCAAAGTGATTCCTAAAAAGGGCTCTGGCAATAGGCTGAAGAGCTTAGTTTGCTCCTTAATATCCCATCCGCAGTTACCGGGGCATAAAGTGGTAGTCTGGTTGGTATGCAAGTTAAAAAGAACCGGCGTAAACTGTTTTTTAAGCTTTTCTACCCCTTTTTCGATAAAAATTGTTCCCAATACGTCAGCCAGGTAAATAGCTACAGGGTCCGTTATTTCGCCCATAATTCGGTCCAATTCCTTTTCTACTGTGCAGGCAAAAACTGCAATCTGTTCCACTCCGATCAACAGTTCACTTACCCTCGAGCCAACGTTCAACACCTCATCCCCGGAGTAAAGACAAGAACCAGCCAGTTTTGCATCGTAGAAGCAATAGCCTGCCAACACGTTATAATCGAGTAATGGAGTCAACAGGTTATTCAAGGATTCTTCCAATTCGGTAGGAAGACTGTTCTTTTGTCCTGTCATACGAATGGACAGATCGTTTGATGTAATCTTCAATTCTCGAACAGGGAATGTTATTTCGTGAACTTCATTCATTCAATGCCTTGGCTTTATATAGTTGATGTAACTCCCTGGGTGAATAATGATTACTGAAAATAATCAACTCCGAGCGCCCTTCGTATTTTTCGATTTTCGTCAATCTGACTTCTTCAAAAACTGTTTGAATTGCAATCGTATGGCCTTCAAACGTATTAACAAACCCTTTGATGCGATAGGTACTTCGTAAAATTTCCTGTATAAAGGCATCCAGTTCCTTTTCGGGAATCAACTCGTGCATCCGAAGAACAGAAACCCCCATTTCTGGCTTATTGCCTGCTTTAATGATGGGGAGAAAACGCCTGCTTTTGCCTTTTGAAGGATTTTCCTCGAAAAGATCTTTTAGATTAATGTTGCAATAGTTACTGAGCTCATATTCTGCGAATGGATTCCACTTTTTAAGTTGGTCAACGACCGTTTCAGAGGACGCCTTGTTCTCTCCTGTTTTATTGACAATCAACTTGTCGGCAACCATCACCTGATGCTTAAACCGGGGCATCATCTGAAAGGTACGTTCAAAGTGGACAGCGTCGATAACAGTAATTACTTTTTCGAGCCTGATTTTGTCTTTGATAACAGGTGCATTCAGAATTTGAACAACGCTAATCGGATCTGCTAAACCCGACGATTCGAGAAATATCGCGTTGGGCGAATAATCGTTGGCCAATTTTTCAAGAGCCTCAACAAAATTGCTGAGTTGACAAACGCAAAACACAGAGCCATTGTTGATTTCGATCAATTTAAATGATGTTCCGGTGGTTTGAAGTTCAGTGCCATCAACTCCCGTAGGTGCAAACTCATTTTGGATTACGGCAATCCGATACGCTTCCCCATACTGCGTTAAAATGTTCTTCAGCAAAGTGGTTTTTCCACTTCCAAGCCAACCCGTGATGATATAAAAAGGGATCATATGCTATGAATAAAATGGTGAGAGTAAAACCCGAAGCCGCAACCAGCACAACACAATTATCGCTACGGCTTGGGTTTATTCAAATTCGAAATCGATTATATTCCTTTTGATTTCATCAGTGCTTCAATCTTGTCCTGGATTTGGTTAACTGGCGGAATTTGTGAAATGAACTCAATCTTTCCGTCAATGACGATTGTGGGCAGGTTCTTCACTCCCAGCGTAGCCATCATTTGCACGCCTTCAGGGGTCAAAATATTGTATTCGCGACAAATCACTTTTTCGCCATAAGGTTCACTGGCGACCTCCGCTGCCTGCAACATGTACTGGCAGGCAGCACAAGCTTTGGCATTCAAAGTTACCACATCTACCACCACTTGTTTCTCTTTCCAGTGGTCAGTCAAGTCCAATAGCTCAACTTCCTTAGCGACGACATCCGATGCCCGAAGCTCTCCCTGCAAAACTTCGTCGTGTACCAGTTCAGCCACAGCCACCAGGTTTTCAGGGGGAGTTGCCATAGCCAGATCGCACCCGGGCGCCAGAATAAAACCTTTCTTGCCGCCAATATCCATACATTCCAAAGCATCCCGGCGCGAAGCGTCTTCATCACCCATCAACAAAACGACGGTAAGCTTCATGTTTCCACCAAAACTCACCTTGTGCTTCAGAGCAACATCGCGGACAAAATCCAACGGAATATTTTCATCGATCGAGATATTGTCCGGTTTGGTTTCACACATGGCTTCGATATTTTGTTTGGCATTACCGCAAACAAACAACGAGCAAAGCTTTCCTTCCGCGCGGATCGATTCATTGATTTCCGTTACATACGGCGAAACATAGGTCTCGAAACTCATCGGGTCAATCTGGCTGGTCATCGGATCAACGAGAGCAACAATATCAACACCTGCTTCGATGTAGTAGGACGCCATTGCCTTGGCAACATCGGTTGTGAAACGCATCAGTTGATGTGTTGAATCCGGATCCATCATCATTTGCAGGAAGATGTCGGTTCCCATTAGGTGAAGTGCCAAGGTAAAAGGTCCGGTAATTAATCCATAAAGGGCTAAATCCGGATGTTGCGACCGTAATTTTCTGGTCACCTCCAGCACCAGCGGAATGCGCGCCGCCTCTTTTGACGGGATAGCCAATTCCTCGATATTAACCCCCTCGGTTAATGGATGAGAAACCACAGCCGGGGGATTATCGTCGGCCCAACCCAATTTACAGCCCAATGCCTCTGCTTCAATTTGCAGATCAAAAGCTACCGGGATACCATCCGGATTGTATAACTCAATTGCTTTATTGACTCCGTTTACCAAGTGTTCTGCTGATTGTAGATATTGTGTCGCCGTTAAACCCAATAGTTGTCCCGCATGACATCCAACAAATGGCACCCAAGGAATGCGGTCAACCGGTTGAAGGGTCATTGCTTTTTTAATTAATTCTAATCCTTTCATTGTTTCGGTTTAGCTTGATTTTCGTTTATGATGCGATTCGATTCAGGTATTCAACCACACCCTGAGGATCGGGATTATAAGAATCTGCGCCAATCTTATCGCAGAAATCCTGATTTACGGGTGCTCCGCCAATACACACTTTCCTACTCGGATCCTTTTCCTTTATTGCTTTAACGATTTTTTCCATGTTGGGCATCGTCGTTGTCAAAAGGGCCGAAAGTCCAATCACGCTTCCCGGATGTTTTTCAGCCGCTTCAACAAACCGTTCTGCTTTCACATCGATCCCCAG